>DBKS01000060.1:0-60190 GCA_002298605.1 Bifidobacterium sp. UBA744
TTGCCGAGATAAAAGTTATGGACGCCCAGTCCCCCAAGGAAAATGCCCAGCAGACCAGCCGCTATCTTCGACTTGGAGCTCATCGCCATCGGCTGCTGGTACGGGGAATATCCCGGCTGCGGGGCGTAGGCCGACCCCTGCTGGGAGCCGTAGTAGCCATTCGGCGTCCCCTGGTCGCCGACCGGCGGACCATACTGCGGCTGCGGCTGGCCATACAGTTGCTGGGGCTGGCCGTACGGAAACTGACCATACTGAGGCTGGCCATACTGCGGCTGCGACGACGCACCCGCTTGCCCATTCTGCCCGAAGCCGGGCTGCTGATCATAACTCATACCGCTTCTCCCTTGATGCTCTGCGATGCGCTTCCATCATCGCACATGCCTGCGCCAAGGCTTGTCAACGCCCACAGGTCCAGACACACCGCATAGGAAAAAAGTTCACCTACCATTCATCGTTCGGCCAATGGATATGGTCACGGACTCCTTCAATCTTCTCTACGCTGGAATCCGGAACAGGTGCAGCGCTGGGAACGGGAAGACGCGAACTTCCCGGTCGGAGCCTCGGAGAAAGGAATGACGGGATGGGCTCGTTGACGCATATCAACGAAAGGATCAGCCGCGTCTATCCGTCCCTCCACCCCGCCGAACAGCAGGTCGCCGAATACATCCGAACCCATTTGGCCACAGTGGGCGGACTGACCGTTGGGGAGCTCGCCAAAACAGCCCAAGTCAGTCAGCCGACGGTGATTCGTCTGACGCGCAAACTCGGATTCGACGGATACCGCGAATTCCGCCGCATACTCACCAACCCGCGCAGCGGCGACGACGCCGACGGGAGCGACCCCCTGGAGAGATTCCATCTTCATCCGTGGAGCACGTTGGAGGATCTGTCCCCCTCCGTCAGCTCCGCGACGAAATCAATGCTCGACGATCTGGCGCAGGCGCTGGACCCGGCGGCCCTGCGACGCGCCGTCAGACTCATCGCCGACGCGCACATCATCGATATTTACGCCGAAGAGCCAACCGCCCCGTCCGCCGCCGACCTGAACTACAAGCTCACCTGCCTTGGCCTGCATGCGCGTGTGCAGACCAATGATCACCTGCAACGCATCGCAGCCGCGCATCTGACTCGCGGCGATCTCGCGATGGCGTACTCGCATTCCGGCTCATCCCCGGCCACAGTGGACGCCCTTCGCCTGGCCAGCCGCGCGGGAGCCTCCACCATCGGCATCACCGGCATGCCGCAAACGCCGATCGCCAATTGGTCCGACGCGCTGCTGCTCGTCGGCGACGGCGAACGCGAAGCCGCCGGCGGAACGATCACCTCGCAAGTCGCCTATTCGGCGCTGAACAACATGCTGCAGATAGGCGTGATGCTCACCGACTATCCGCGATTCACCGCCCGGATCAGCCGCTCCGATCGGGCCGCCGCCGAACCTGGCAACGAACTCTGACGGTCCGACTAGGCCACGTTGTTGTTGTACACCTGCGACTGCAGATCCTTGCGCGCGGCCTCCAACTTGGCGATGGAACCCAGCAGGGCGAATTTCTCGCCGCCGTCCGGCAGCTGGGCCATGCGCCGACGGGCCGCCGCCACCCTACGCATGTAATCCATGTCGATCAGCCTCACCAGCAGTTCGGAGGCATACTGCACCTCAGCCGGCGTGGGCGCGCGCAGTTGCACCGCAGCCACCCCACCCACCTCCTGGCCTTCGCGGAACGGCTGCCGCGACTCGCCGGACGCCGACCCACCGGAGCTCGGCAACGGCAGGGGCATCACGGCCAGTTCGTTGATCACCTGCTCCAGCATCGGCCCGCCGGCCTTGACCAGGTTATGCATCCACAGGCCCTGCGGGGTGTCGGTCGAAGGCAGTCCCCCGGCCGCGGCAACCGCATCGAACATGGCACGGAACACCGGGACGATGAACGAATCCACGCCCAATTGCGCGAACAGGGTCGGATTCACCGCGCGCGGCACCTGAATCAGGGTGGCCATGAACTGCTGCTCGCAGATGAACACCGAATCGTCAATGCGGTAATAGGTTTGCTCCGCGACGTCCCGACGCTCCAGCGCCCGGCGGGCGGCGGGATTGGCGTATGGATCGGCCGCGCGCTCCGGTTCCTGCGCCGCCTCAAATCTGCGCCTTGGGGCGTATGCGTCGTCGGGACGCACATTCAGCCGTCGACGGGCGGATTCCACCTCGCGCTGCATCACATCAAGGTCGACGCCAATGCGCCGCGCCGCCTTGCGGGTATAGAGGTCCAGCAGCGAACGGTCCCGTATCTGCGCGATCACGGGAGCCGACGCCTTCACCGCACCCATCTGGCCGGTGGTGAAGGCGGTGTCGAAGCGATTGATAGCCGTTTCGATCACGAAGTCGTACAGCGGCCTGGCATGCTCCACCAGCGCCGCCACCGCCCGGTCGCCGCGCTCTATGCGCAAATCGCAAGGGTCGAGGTTGTCGTCGGCCACCGCCACGAAGGTCTGGCTCAGAAACGCCGAATCCAGTCCGAAGGCATGCAGCGCGGCCTTCTGCCCGGCCGCATCGCCGTCAAAGGTGAACACCACGCGCGAGCTCAACGCCTGACCGGCCACTTTGCGAGGACCGATCAGCTGAATCGCGCCCAGCGAATCATCGGCGATCAGACGACGCACGATCTTGGCGTGCTCGGCGCCGAACGCGGTGCCGCACGTCGCCACGGCGGTGTCCACGCCGGCCAAGTGCATCGCCATCACATCCGTATATCCTTCGACGATCACCACCTGGCGCTTTTTGACGATCGCCGCCTTGGCCAAGTCGATGCCGTACAGCACATGCGTCTTGCGATACAGCTGCGTATCCGGCGTATTGACGTATTTGGCCGCGATCTGATCGTCCTCATACAACTTCCGTGCGCCAAAGCCCAAGGTGCGACCGGTTGAATCGCGGATCGGCCACGTCACGCGTCCCCGGAAATAGTCGTATATGCCCCGCTGCCCCTGCCTGGCCAGCCCCGCATCGAGCATCTCCTGATGGGTGAATCCCTTCGACGCCAAATACCGCACCAGATTGTCCCATCCCCGTGGAGCGTATCCGCAGCCGAAACGCTCGCAGTCGGCCTGCGTGAAGTTGCGGCCGGCGAGCAGCTTCCTGGCGGCGAGCGCCTCCTTGCTCATGATCTGCGACACGAAGAACCGCTGCGCCTCCTCGGTGGCTTCCAGCAGGCGGGACCGCTTTGAGCCGGCATGCCCCCTGTCGGCGCCGGAACCGGTGTTCTCATAGTGCAGTTCGATATGGTATTTGTCGGCGAGCAGCTCCACCGCCTCGCGAAAGTCGATGTTCTCCGACTGCTCGACGAATTTGAACACGTCCCCGCCCAAGCCGCAACCGAAGCAGTGCCACACCCCAAGCGATGGACGCACGTTGAACGAACCGGTTTTCTCGTCATGGAACGGGCACAGGCCCACGAAGTTGCCGCTTCCGGAGGGTTTGAGCGCAACCGACGCCGATACGATGTCATACAGGTCCGCGGCTGCGCGCACCTTCTCCACGTCTTCCTTCTTAATCATCCCGGCCATAGGCTCCACCCTACCGTCCGTATGGGATGATCGGCCATCCCGGAGCCGGCACGCCGCTCAACTGCACAGAATCGAATGGAGCGCCAGGGCGGATCCGTCGGTCAGGGAGGCGACCTGGTCGATGGCGACGCGCAGACGCTCGCCGTCGTTGGTCGACTCGTTCCAATCCTCAAGGAACTGGGGTTCCAACGCATCCGAGGGCCGCGGCGAATCACGCATCAGCACATCCACCAGATCCTCCACAATGTTGAGCTCCTCCTGATGGAAGGGCTCGCGCTCGCGCGGAGCCATCACAAAGTAGACGGCGATGCCCTTCAGCGCCACGATCTCGTAACTCGTCTCCTCCGGAATCACGACATTGGCCGAATACCGGGTCAACGGCCCCGGACCATACGCATCCCGGGTCGCCGTTTCCACCGAATGGCAGAACCGGCCGATCAGGTCAGACGTGATGTTCTTCAACTGGGCCAGCGACTGCCGGGACCCGTTGAAATGCGTGGGGAACATGTGCATGCGCCGCAGCCGCGAGAAGGCGGCCAGCAAAGCATCCGGATCCCATGCGCCGCCATACCATTCGCGGGTTTGCTCGATCACGCGGTCGATGATCCCCGGATCGTTCAGCGCGATCGGGTTGAACGCGCCCGTGGCGATGGAATCCTCCACGTCATGCACCGAATAGGCGATGTCGTCGGACAGATCCATGATCTGGCATTCCATCGGCCTGACCGCCTCCGGCGCGCCGACCCTCAGCCACTGGAACACATCCTCGTCATCCGGATACACGCAGAATTTCTTGCTGCGCTCCCCCTTGGGATGCCGGTCGGCCTCGGCCAACGTCCAGGGGTACTTCACCGCCGCGTCCAGCGAAGCCCGCGTGAGATTCAGCCCCGCCGAACACCGCCCGTCCCTATGGAACACCTTCGGCTCCAGCCGTGTCAGAATGCGCAGAGTCTGCGCATTGCCCTCGAACCCTCCGATGTCCGCGGCGATGGCGGACAGGGCACGCTCGCCGTTATGCCCGAATGGCGGGTGACCGATATCGTGCGCGAGGCAGGCGCAGTCGACCACATCCGGATCACAGCCGAGCATGGCGGCGATTTGCCTGCCGATCTGTGCGACCTCAAGCGTGTGGGTGAGTCGCGTGCGCGCGAAGTCATCGGTACCTGCCACCAGAATCTGCGATTTCGCGCCCAATCTGCGCAATGCCGAAGAGTGGATCAACCGGGCGCGGTCACGTTGGAAGGCGGTACGGGCGCGGGATTTCGGAGGTTCGGGAGCCCAGCGCTCCTCATCGTGGGCGTCATAGCCCTCGTCGGCAAGCACCCGTTCACCATCTTGCGTCAGGTCACCGTCCATACCAGCCTCCTCCGCGGCGAACCGTTTCCCATCCCAGCATAGGCGGGAGCCTCTATCGTCAGGGGGCGGTTCCGAGCCGGCTCACCGCGCGACGAACGGGCCCGGCGAGGCGATCCGACTGGACGTGGCACTGGACACCGGGCCAATACAGCGATCGTCCGCCAACGGCAGAACCGATGACGGACGATCTTGTATTCGCTATGGTGCCAGACGGCTACTTCACATGCTTGATCGACATGATGAAGATAACGCCGGCCACGGCGAACAGCGCGGAGACGACGAACGCGCTCACATAGGAGCCGGAGACAATCACCAGGAAGGAGGTAAGCGCCGGGGCAAGCACCTGCCCGCAGGTGTTGGCGAGGTTGCCGAAGCCGATATACTTGCCGCCGTCGCGGTTCTTCTGCGCCTCCGCGGGAATCACGTCGACATTCAGCGCGCCATCCACCGCAATATACACGCCGTAGCCAAGGCCGGCAAACGCCGCATAGGCGAGCACGCCGCCGACGGACCTGAAGAAGATCGGGCACAGCGTGCCGATGATCATAAGCACAGCAGCCACAAAAATCGGGACCTTGCGCATTTTGATCCTATCGGACAGCGGTCCGGAAATCGCCAGACCAATCAGGGACACAACGAATGTGACGCCGGACAGAGTGGCCATGGCGGTGCCAGCCTCCGTGACGTTCATGCCCACATAGTTCTCGAAAATGTACAGGGTGTACTGGGAGACCATGGTGTAGCAGGCCATCATGAGCAGACGGCCGGCGCACGCCTTGTAGAAGTCATGCGCGCCGGCGAACTTCGGGGGCAGCAGGTTCTTCAGCACGTCGACAACACGGGTGCCCTCGGCGGCGTCGTTCTTCGAGCTGGGCTCCTTCGGCATGATCAACAGCGGAATGATGCCGGAGGCCGCGATCATCACGGCGCCGACGACAAAGCCCATGTTCTGATAGGGCTTGCCAAGGAACAGCGAGCTCAGGAACTGGCCGACCGGGGTGCCCAGGGCGGTCGCGCCCAGACCAGCGGACAAGGTGCCACGCACGTTCTTGGGGACGCGGTCGGCAAGAATCGCGAACATCGGGGTCTGAATGGCGCCCTGGCCCAGGTTGTTGAGCATGTAGGAGGCGGTCAGGCTCGGCACGTTGCCGAAGGTGCCCAGCAGATACAGGCCGATGCCGGCAACGATGGAACCGGCGAAGATCCACGGGGTGCGCTTGCCGAAACGGGAACGCGTGCGGTCGGAGAATGCGCCCCACACGTAGCCGGACAGCAGGCCGACGATGGCGGTGAGCGAGGTGATGGTGCCGAACGCCGCGGTGGCGGCTTCCTCGCTATACCCCACATCCTTCAGATGCTGCGGCATCAGGGTGTTGCCGTTGAGGACGAACGCCGCGCAATTGAGAATCGCGTAGAGGACGAACGCGATCAGATATCGCGCGGTGCGGGCCTGCGTGAACGGCTTGCCGTCCTCGGGCGACAGCGTATCCGGATCGACCGCCGCGGCCGTTGCGGTTGCATTGCTCATGATGGGTTACTTCTTTCTGAGATTGGTCCTAAAAACTTGAATGGGATGAATGGTCCGACGCGGGACGATGCGATACGGCGGTCAGCGCTCCCGAACCCAAACCTGCATCTGCCCCTCCTCGCGGTTGCACCAGGCGTAATAGGGCACAAAAACAAGATCCGTGGGAATCTCGGCGGGCTTGGCGGCATCCGACATGTACAGCGGGGTGTCGGTCTGCTTGTCGACGCGGGTTCCATGCGCGGTGAGGCGGACGACGCCGCCGAGCAGGTCGCCCTGCCAGGACTCCTCGACGGGCCGGTCGGTGTCGATCTGATCGAGCCACAGATCGCCGTCCCGGTTGTCGCAGCCTTCCATGCAGTAGACGATCGGGCCGCGCATCAGCGCCACCTTGCCGAAATCCTCGCGGACACGGGTTGCGGCGCGCAGCACCCGCACCGGCATATCGAGCCTGAGCGCGATGTCCGTGCGGGCCGCGGAAACGTCGATGAAGACGAAACCATGCTCGACCGCAGGGGAAACCTGCCGGCCGTTGACCGACAACTTCCACGAAGCGCACCAGCCGGGAATGCGAATGGCCAAGGTGCGATCAAGGCCACGGGGATTGTCCACGGCGAAGGTCACATCCCCGTTCCACGGATACCCCTCGCCCTTCTGGCGCTGTTCCACGACCAGATCATCGCCGAATTCGGTCCGGTTGGCGATGAACTGATGGGCATAGATCACGCCCTCGTGCTCGCCTTCGCCGACCGAATACAGGTAACGGTCCACCGAGGCGATGAGACGCGTCAGGTTGGCCGGGCAGCATGCGCAGTCAAACCAGCCGGCGCGGCGCGTGAGCACATGGGCCTTGGTCGGGCAGCGACGGGAGGCGACGGGATCCGCATCCAGCGGGTTGACGTAGAAATAGCGCTTGCCGTCCAACTGGATGCCCGACAGCGCGCCGTTGTACAGCTCCCGTTCAATGACGTCTCCCATGGAGCCATCCGGCTCGATCGACATCAGGGCCTGCGCGAAGAACACCATCGACACGGAGGCGCAGGTCTCGGCATACACCAGATCGTTCGGCAGGTCATCGTCGTAGGTGAAGGCCTCGCCCACCTGTGTGGAGCCGACGCCGCCGGTGACGTACATGCGGTGTTCCACGATATTGCGCCACAGCTTGACGGCGGTGGTCTTGAGCTTGTCGTCGTCCAGCAGATGACCGACCTTCGCCATGGCGGTGGCCAGATACAGGAACCGAACGGCGTGCCCCTCTGCCTCGGTAAGGTCCAACGCGGGCTTGTCCGCGACGAAATAGGAAATCGGCATGTCGAGGTTCTTGTAGAACTGGGGGCCGCCGGCGGCATCCTGCTGATCCCAGAACTCCGGATTGGTGCCGCGCACGCGAATGAACCAGGCCGCCAGTTCCAGCCACTGGCGTTCGCCGGTGGCCTCATACAGGCGGGCCAGGGCCAGTTCGATTTCCGGATGGCCGTCCGGGCCGTGGACCTTGCCCTCCTCGTCGCCAAAATGCGAGGCGATGCAGGCCGCCGCGCGACGCGCCACATTCAGGGCGCGCTCGGATCCGGTGGCCTCGTAGTGGGCTACGGCCGCCTCGATGAAATGGCCCATGGTATACAGCTCGTGGCTCCAGCGCAGTCCACGGAAGCGCTGCGAGGCATCCACGTCGATCTCGAACTTGGTGTCGATATAGCCGTCTTGGTCCTGCGCCTCCTCAAACAGCGACACGGCCTCATCGACGCTGGCCTCAAGCCGATCGACGTCGATGTTCTCGGCCTTGAACCGCAGCGCATAGCTGGCGGACTCAAGCCACTTCGACACATCGGTGTCCTGGAACGGCTGGCCGGAGAAAGCGCCCTGCTCACGACCGGCTGCGATGCGCAGGTTGCGCAGCGAATGGCTGTACTGGGCGCCGTTTTCCCCCCAGCTGGCACCCTCGGGCACATCCACGGGCACTTCGTCGTTCAGGGCGCGCCACTGGTAGGGCAACGCGCTGTCCGCAACCATACGGCGGCGGGAATGCCAGAAATCGGAGGTGACGACCACCTTCGGGGTTATGGAGTTGCTGGTGCTGTGTGTCATATTGACCTTTCTGTCATATGCTCCGTTGCGGTCGGCAGCGGTCCGCCTCAATGCCGGACACGGGTCCCCCGACGCGCATGGCTTCACCATAAGACGGCATGACGAAGCGCAAAGGAGCTTTCCGTCACTTGGGAAACTTTCCCTTTATGATGGGAATATGCATGAACCAGTACGTCTTCAGGATGTCGCCGAAGCGGCCAACGTCTCGCTGTCCACCGCATCAAAAGTCATGAACGACACCGGTCGCATCGCGGCCGGCACCCGGCGCCTGGTACTTGAAACGGCACGGGCAATGGGATACGAGCATCATCATCGGCAACCCCAGATGCGGCAGAAAACCGGGCTGATCGGATTGGTCTCGGCGGATCTCGAAGGCAGATTCGCCCTGCCGCTGATCAATGGCGCCGAACAGACGCTGGGGGCGGCCAACCATGCCGTGCTGCTCATGAATTCGCGGGGAGACCCGCGCGTGGAGCGCCGACACATCGACCAGCTGGCGGCCCGCGGCGTGGACGGACTGATCATCCTCAACGGCGAGACCGATCCCAGACCGCCGATCCGACAAAAAACAGTGGAGGACATCCCCATCGTCTACGCGTATTCACCGTCCAGCGATCCCAGCGACTGTTCGGTGACTTGCGACAACGAAACCGCGGGATACCAGGGCATCCGGCATCTGATCGAACAGGGCCGCCGGCGCCTGGCGGTGATCGCGGGAGACGACGGCTATCTGGCCACAAGGGAGCGCCTCAACGGCATCAAACGCGCGCTGGCCGAGGAGGGGCTGCGCACAGTGGCGCCGATCCGCTTCGGCAACTGGCATGAATCCTGGGGACGCACCTGCGTCAGGATGATGTTTGACGAGGGGGCGGATTTCGACGGACTGTACGCCATGAACGACCAGATCGCCCGGGGCGCCATCGAAACGATGCTGGCCTGCGGGTTGGAGGTGCCGCGCGACGTGGCGGTCATCGGCCATGACAACTGGGCGGTGACGGCGCTGGAGTGCCCTGTACCGATCACCAGCTTCGACAACGAACTCGAGACGATCGGGCGCTATGCCGCCCGGCTGCTGCTACGAGCCGTCGCGGGACGGGAGACCCATGGCGTGACCAAAGTGGAGTGCTCCCTGCATATCCGTCGCTCCACCGTGGCGGACATCTGATCCGGCCGGCGATCCCACCGTAAAGCCACGGGATCACCGGCCCGGACAGCCGCCCCGTCAGACCACGTCAGGCTCGGCGCAGTTCGAAGGTGCGGGAGACAAAGTCGCCGTTGCCGGGAATCGTCACCTTCAGCGAGCCGGCAGCGGCATCCCACCGCGTGTTCCATGCGGCGAATTCACCGCCGGCCGGGAACACGGGAGCGACGGACACGGCATCGCCAGCCAGATGCGGCACCTGCAACTCGACTTCGCAACCACCGGCCTGACGTCCCCAGACCGTCACCAATGTACGATCGTCCGCCCGGAGACCCAACGCCACGACCTTGTCGTTCCACTGCGGAAGACCAAGCGGCCAGAACGGCACGGAGCCGCCGACAACCGGCTGGACATGGCGCTTGTACGCCTCGATGCCCTGCGTGACGACGCCCAGCTGCGCTTCGGACATGCGGTTGATATAGCCGGAGAGGAAGAACCTGCCCAGGAACGTGGTATTGATGTTGAAGGCGGTCTGTTCGTCGGTCATGTCGGCCTGCGGATACGCCCAGCTCGCCGCCTGCTCGGGCAGCATCATCATGGGCGCCGCGGCCGCGATGGTCGGATACAGCCGATAATCCTGCTGGTCCGACGTGGATTGGACCTGGAAACGGGACAGCTGCGCAAAGTCCTCGCGCATGCCTCCGGACGAGCAGTTTTCGAGAATGACATGGGGATACCGCCTGTGGATGGACTCCACCCACTGCGAATAGGCGCGGTTGTGCCCCAGCAGGCCGTCGCCGGGCGAATCGGCCTTCCAATCGGTGCCGGCGCCGGGCGACACGTTGTAATCCATCTTGAAATAGCCAATGCCGTAATCGCCCACCAACCGGTCGATGACGGAGTCGAGATGAGCGCGGGCCGCGTCGTCGCGCAGATCAAGCACGTACCGCTGCTGCTCAACCACCCGGCGTCCGTTGCGCTGGAAGAACGCGGAATCCGGCAGCTTGGCGGCCATCGGCGATTCGACGCCGATCACTTCCGGCTCCAGCCAGATGCCGGGCACCATGCCGTGGTCCTTGATCGCGTCGATGACCTCGACGATGCCCTTGCTGCCCGGGAAGCGGGTTTTGGACGGCATCCACTCGCCAACGGAGGGCCACCAGTTGCCCGAATCGTCATACCATCCGCAGTCGATGACGAAGATCTCGACGCCGGTTTTCGCCGCAGCGTCGATCAGCGGCAGCAATTTGGCCGTGGTCGGATCGCCGTTGATGGTGTTCATGTAGTCGTTGAAGACGACGCGCGGTCGGGCATTGTCCTCGTGACGGCACCGCATGGCGCGACGATAGGCGGTGACCTCGCGGATCACGCCGTCGAAGGAATCGGACAGGCCGACCGAGGCGGGGACGGTGGTGAACGACTCGCCGGCGGCCAGCACCTTGCTCCAGGAATGGTCCACGGCCGTCGGACCGGACACCGCCGCATAGCCGTCGGACGTGTTGTCGCCGATCTCCCAACGCCAAGCGCCGTTGTGCTCAACCTGGAAGAACCACGCCAAGCCGAAATCCCTGTTCTCAAGAACCGCGGCGGTGGCATGGCGGCCGGTGGACCACGTGCCGGTGGATACGACGCGATGCTCGCCGCGCGGGTCGACCGAGGTCAGATGCTGAGACAGCTGCGGCAGCAGGTCGCGCACGGCGCGGGTCTTCCAACGGCCCTCGCCCAGCCAGTCGTAATCGCCCTCGATGAGATTCCACCCCTCAAGACGCGAGTCGGCGCTTTCAGGGGCGCCAAAGGAGAACAGCAGGCTGGTGACCGATTCAAGGGTGACCGGCTCCTTGCCGTCATTCGTGACGGTGACTTCGGAACGGACCATCGCGGCATCGTCGGGAAGCGTGAGGACGACGGCTGCCGACAGGGATTTCGAAGCCAGCCTGACGGTCAGCACATTGGCCTTGAGCGATTCGTCGCGACGGGTCTCATGACCCGCATAGCGCAGTTCCGCCCCCAGCGCGGTGTGGATCAGACGGTCGTCCGCGATCCAGTGGCCGGTGCCCGCGGCCATGATCTCGACCAGCGGCAGACGACGGCCCATGACGGCGGTCGCGGACACGGACCGGGCTTCGGCGAGCGAGGCCGCGCCCTGATCGTCGACTTCGAAACACAATGTCAGGCGGTCATTGCCCCACTGAAAAGACTGAACCATGTCGGCACTCCCTTGCACGCTGTTGTGAATTTCCTCGTGCAGGGTATCACCGCCTCGACTCCGGGATTTGCGGAACGCCACCGTTGGGAAAGTTTCGCAGCAGACGTCATAGCAGCGACGCGGGGTCGAGCAGTTTGACGTCCTCCTGCGGCAGCACCTCGAAGGCATTGAGATACAGGCGCGGAATGCGGTTGCGCAGGCAGGTGAAGATCTCATAGCTGATCGTGCCCGCCGCACGCGCCCAGTCGTCGGCGGTGGGTTCGCACACCGTCTCGCCGCGGCCCGGGCCGAACAGCACCACGGTATCGCCCTCGTGCACGCCCAGCGTCTCGGCCGAACCATGCAGGTCGAGGATGAACTGGTCCATGCACACGCGACCGGACACCCGTTCCAGCTTGGGCCCCTGCTTCGTCATGATGCGCACCGGGCCGCCGAGCTTCTCCACATGCTTGGCTCCCTGCAGGTCAAAGCCAGAAGCCGAGCGGTGGATGCCATCCGCATAGCCCAGCGGCACAATGGCGGTGGAGGTGTTCTGCGGGGTCAGATACGTGCGGCCGTACGAAATGCCGTGACCGGCCTCGACGTCCTTGACCGTGCCGAGCTGCGCCTGCAGCGTCATCGCGGGCTTGAGATGATAGCGCTGCGGCGTGCCCATGGCCGGGTCCGGCTCATAGCCATACAGCCCGATGCCCGGGCGGGTCAGCTCGTAATGGATCTTCGGACGGCTCAGCGTAGCCGCGGTGTTCGCCAGATGGCGGATCTCCGGCGCCATGCCGGCACGCTTCATGCGCTCGGTGAACTCGTCGAACACCGCGATCTGCGAATCGGTGGACTTCACGAACTCCGGCACGTCCGGGGCGTCGGCCACGGCCAGGTGGCTCCACTGGCCCACGATGCGGATCAGCCCCAGCGACTGTTCCTCGCGCAGCGCCTTGAGCGCCCCGTCGAACGCGGCCGGCGTAAAGCCGTTGCGGCCGAACCCCGTATCGCATTTGACATGCACGCGGGCCGGCTTGCCCACCCTGCGGGCGGCTTCGGCAACCCGCGCGATGCCGGCGAGGGAACCGACCGACACGTCGATGTCCGCGGCGATGAGTTCGTCGAAGGGAACCTCAAGTCCCGAATACATCCATGTCAGGATATGGCAGCGATCCGGCCCGATGCCCGCGGCGCGCAGGGCGAGCGCCTCATGCGCCTGGGCCGTGCCGAGCCATGTCGCGCCGCCGGCGAGAGCTGCCAGCGCGGCCGGCACCAATCCATGGCCGTACGCGTCCGCCTTCACCACGCCCATCACCGCCGTGGACGAATCCCCGCCGCCGCACAGTTCCACCAGCCGGGCCATATTGTCGCGCAACGCCTTCAAATCGACGATGCACTGCGCCGGATACCGCCTGCACGCGGCTTCGTAATTCGCCTTGCCCTGTTCGCTCGAGAAATTCCACTGTGGTGCTGCATTCAAACTCATAGTCCCCTATTGTGGCCCCCACATGTGACGTGACATTCCCGGCGGCGGGCACCGACGCAACACCATCACAGATGCCGCGCGGCCCAGCGGTCATCCGCGCGGCATATACTGAGCTTCCAACAGTTCCCTCCGCCACGGCTCCATCACCGCCCTGCGGACGCCAGACGCTTTCGCGATCCGACGTGCGGGAACCGATTCTTGACTCCCGACGTTGAGGCGTGTCGGGGTCCCGGAATTCCGTCCGGTCCAGCCCCGATATCTTGTCTGAGAGAAGATTATGGACCTTTTCCGTAAGAAGTCCGTGGACCAGCTGGTAGCCGAGTCCACTCCGCTGAAACGCACCATGCACACCTTTGACCTGACCATGCTCGGCATCGGCGCCATCATCGGCACCGGCATTTTCGTGCTGACGGGCAAGGGCGCGCTCACCGCCGGCCCGGCGCTGTCGCTGTCGTTCCTGATGGCCGCCGTCTGCTGCGGATTCGCAGGCCTGTGCTATGCCGAGTTCGCCTCCATGGCGCCGGTGTCCGGCTCGGCCTATTCCTATTCGTATCTGGCCTTCGGCGAACTCATCGCCTTCATCATCGGCTGGGACCTGATTCTGGAATACGCCCTGCAGGCCGCAACCGTGTCCGCCGGATGGTCGGGCTATTTCAACAAGCTGCTGGAGGGCTTCGGCCTTCATCTGCCGGTGGAGCTCACCGCCGCCTATGGCACCACGCCGGGAGTTGCCACCTATTTCAATCTGCCCGGTTTCGTCATCGTGCTGCTGATCACCTGGGTGCTGTCGATCGGCATCAACCAGACCAAGAAAACCAACGACATCATGGTGCTCATCAAACTGGCGATCATCGTGCTGTTCATCGTGTGTACGGTCTGGTTCGTCAATCCGTCCAATTGGAAACCGTTCTCCCCCTATGGCGTCTACACCTTCCAGCCGGGTTCCACCCAGCCGTACGGCGTGCTGCCGGCGGCTTCGATCGTGTTCTTCAGCTTCATCGGCTTCGATGCGGTGTCCTCCTCCGCCGAGGAAACCGTCAACCCCAACAAGACGCTGCCGCGCGGCATTCTGCTGTCGCTCGCCGTCTCCACCGTGCTCTATGTGGCGATGACGCTGATCATGACCGGCATCGTGCCCTATCAGGAGTTCGCAAACTTCATCGACGCCCCGGTGGCCGGCGTGATCCTGGCCACCGGCATGAACTGGCTGGCCGTGATCGTCAACCTCGGCGCGCTGATCGGCATGACCACCGTGATGCTGGTACAGCTCTACGGCCAGTCCCGCATCTGCTACGCCATGAGCCGCGACGGACTGTTCCCGAAGTTCTTCGGCGAGGTGAACCCGAAATACCGCACCCCGTTCAAGGGCACCTGGTTCTTCGGACTGCTCACCGCCATCGCCGGCGGCTGCATCAACATCAATATCCTGTTCGAACTGGTGAATATCGGCACGCTGACCGCCTTCATCATCGTCTCCGCCGGCATTCTGTGGATGCGCCGCACCCAGCCGAATGCGCATCGCGGATTCAGGGCGCCGCTGGTGCCGTTCACCCCGATTTGCGCGATTGTGTTCTGCCTGGTGCTGATCGCGGGCCTCAATTGGGAGACCTGGGTGCGGTTCGCCGTCTGGTTCGCGCTCGGCCTGTGCGTGTACTTCGGCTACAGCCGCAGGCGCTCGAAGCTCGGGCGAGAATTGGCTGAATCCGCGGACTAATCCGGTTCCGCCTCAGCCAATCCGCACGTACGTTCCAAGTGCGCCGACGAGTCAGGGGCCGGGTCGCCAATCTTCACAATGATTGGCGACCCGGCCCCTGTGCCGTGAATCGGTGAACGGCCCGCAGCTACTTGTCGTGTCGCTGATAGGCGATGCGGATGATATCCGATGGCCGGTCGATGAGCTTGATGAAACCGCAGCGCGTGAAGCCGTTCGACGTGATCACATGCTGCATGGCCTTGTTGTTGGGATGTGTATCCACCTTCACATTGGAATGCCGCGACATCACCCAGTCGAACACCTCATCGGCCACGCCCTTGACCAGTCCGGACGAGGCGATGCGATGCAATGTGACGTATTCGTCGTCATCCAGCCAGGCGCCGTCGATCGTCACATAGGTGGGGTCGACGCCCGGGCAGATGGAGAACACGGCAAGAATGCGCTCGGCGCCCTGTTCCCCCTGATGGTCCACCAGCACCGTCATCCACCCGTGCTCGATGTCACGGCGAACCACATCGGGTCTGGGAAAGCCGCCCGCCCATTGCGTCGGGTTGCCGTTGGCGGCCATCAGCCTGCGCGCATGGGCGTAGATGCCCTGAATCACGTCCCAATCGGCCATGGTGGCCTTGCGGAACTCATGCGAGACGGAATCTGTCGTGGCGGACATGCTGAATGACGCTCCTCCCTGCCAATACGTTTTCATGCGTGAACAAGATACCACGGGCCATACCATGGGCCGCCCCGTCGATATGGCTCAGACCACCTTGCGCTCAAAGGGGTCGGAGCTGATGCCCTTGGCGAGGATGCCCTTGCACCACTCCTTGGCGGTGAACAGGCTGTGGTCGCGATAGTTGCCGCAACTTTCGACGGTGGTCGCGGGCACGTCGTCCCACGTGGCCTGATATGCGATGAACTCCAACGACTCCTTCAACGCCTTCGCCACGTCTTCGGTGGAATGTTCGCCCCACGTCAGCAGATGGAAGCCGGTGCGGCAGCCGAACGGCGAGCAGTCGATGTAGCCGGGGATGCGCTCGCGCAGCAGCACGGCGATCGTGTGCTCGATGGTGTGCAGTCCACCGGTGGGAATGGCGTTCTCGTTGGGCTGCACCAGGCGCAGATCGTAGTTGGAGATCACATCGCCATGCGGCCCTTTCTCCGTATCGATGTAGCGCACATACGGCGCCTTCACCTTGGTGTGGTCCAGCTGAAAGCTCTCGACGACCGGTCGGTCGCTGCGCGTGGTTTCTGTCATATCGGCATCTCCTCCTAGGATCAGTGGATTCCGTCGAGCTCCATCGTAGTCCATCGCTGCCGGAACGCCGGCGTTTTCAGACCACGGCGACGCCTGCCGCACCCCGTTTGCGAAACGCCAAAATGAACACGCAGTGAACGATGTTCATCGTCTTTCTAAAGTCGCTGAATCTCGTTTTACACACCGCTATGCTGAGGAGCGGCGGCGAACAGGAGAGGGCCCGGGAAAGACCGACGCGCCAAGGCCGCCGGGTGCTTCGCCATCATGGTCGGGCACCTCATCGAAAGGACAATCCATGACTTTGCTCAACGCAATGAAGAAGAAGGTCTCCACCCTGAAAACCGCGGGATCCGCTCTGCTCGCAGGTGCCATGTGCCTGAGCCTGCTCGCCGGATGCGGCTCCAACGCCAACAACGGGGCAACCGATTCCAAGAACATCGACACGCTGAAAATCGCCTTCGTCCCCTCCAAGGATCCCGACGAAATCATCACCGCCACCGAGCCCCTGAAGAACATGCTCAAGGACGAACTCAAGAAATCCGGATACACCGTCAACAACGTCGACATCACCGTCGGCTCCAGCTACGAAGCGGTTGGCGAATCCCTCTCAGCCGGCACCGTGGACGTGGGCCTGATCCCCGGCGGCACCTACGTGCTGTACGACGACGACGTGGACGTGCTGCTCACCGCCACCCGCGACGGCCTGAGCGTCGACTCCGACAACCCGAAGGATTGGAACGACGCCGCGCCGATCACCAGCGACTCAAGCAAGCAGGTCACCTCGTACCGCGCCCTGATCATCGCCGGACCGTCCGCCAAGGGACAGGAACTCGCCAAGAAGATCAACAGCGGCGAAAAACTCACCTGGGACGATCTCAACTCCGCCAACTGGTCCGTCATGGGCGCCTCCTCACCGGCCGGCTACATCTACCCGGCGCTGTGGCTGAAGAACAACTACGGCAAGTCCATCGGCGACCTGGCCCACGCGGCCCAGTCCGACTCCTACGGCTCCGCCTTCGCCCGCCTCGCCCAGGGACAGTTCGACGTGCTCGCCACCTACGCCGACGCACGCCTCGACTACGCCAAAAAGTGGACCAGCGACTTCGGCCGCACCAACGACATCTGGAAGGACACCGCGGTCGTCGGAGTGACCCCGGCCATCTACAACGACACCATCTCGGTATCCAAGCATTCCTCGATCATGTCCGACGAATTCAAGAAGGCCCTGTCCGACTCCTTCATCAACATCGGCAATACCGACGAGGGCAAGAAGGTCATCGCCATCTACACCCACAAGGGCTACAAAGTGGCCAAGTCCTCCGACTACGACAACGAGCGCCAGGCCCAGGAAATCGTCAAGTCGCTGAAGAAGTAACACCCCACCGCCACCACACGGGTCGCCCGACGCAGGACACGCAAGTCCCGCCGGACGACCCATCGTCGCACCGGACGAAACCGCCACCGCACCACCACAGCACAACCACCAGGAGAAAACAGGCATCCACATGATCGAGATGAAACATGTGAACAAGACCTACCCCAACGGCTACAAGGCCCTCAAAGACGTGAACCTCACGATCGACCAGGGTGAATACGTAGCAGTCATAGGCCTGTCCGGCGCCGGAAAATCGACGCTGATCCGAACCATCAACCGCATGATCACCATCACCGACGGCCAGCTCAACGTCGACGGACATGACGTGACCGCGCTGAAAGGCAGGCAACTGCGCCGCTTCCGCCGCCGCATCGGCATGATCTTCCAATCCTTCAATCTGGTCACACGCACCAAAGTGATCTCCAACGTGCTCGCCGCCCGAGTGCCGGACCTGCCATGGTGGCGCTCGCTACTCGGCATCTTCCCGCACAGGGACGTCATGGACGCGCTCGAGGCGCTCGATCAGGTGGGCATCGCCGGCAAAGCCTACACGCGCGTCGACCAGCTCTCCGGTGGACAGCAGCAGCGCGTGGCGCTCGCCCGCGCATTGATGCAGAACCCGACGATTCTGCTGGCCGACGAGCCTGTCGCCTCCCTCGACCCGGTCACCGCCGAGCAGGTTATGGATGATTTCGGACGCATCAACCGCGAACGCGACATCACCGTCATCATCAACATCCACCACGTCGACCTCGCACTGCGCCACGCCAATCGCGTCATCGGCATCCGCGCCGGCGAAATCGTGTACGACGGCGGCGTGGACGGCGTGACCGCCGACGTGCTGCATACGATCTACGGCGATGAAACGCCGGGCACGATGGGCGCCGCCAACACAGGCACCGCCGAAACCGCGAGGTGAGACCAATGAGCCAACCAGCATCACCCTCGCAAGGCGAACCGGCGCTTCGCCGAGGCGACACCGTCATCAAGCTCGCATCCGGCACCGAAGTGACCAAACCCCGCTCCTTCGCCGCGCCGATCACCATCGCGGTACTCGCGTTCAGCACGTTCTGCGTATGGTTCACCGGCTTCAACCCCGCGACGCTCGCCGCCAGGGGCGACGAATTCTTCGAGATCCTCGGCCGCATGTTTCCGCCCGACCTCGAATCGGCGGGAGGCATCGTCGGCCCCCTGGTCGCCACCATCCAAATGTCGCTGATCGGATCCGCCATCGGCGGCGTACTCGCCGTGCCATTCGCCATGATCGCCTCCACCACGATCGTGCGCGTCAAGGCCGTCACGGTCGCCATGCGCTTCGTCTTCTCGTTGATCCGCACCATCCCGACCATCATCTCCGCCCTGATCGCCACCTACATCTTCGGGCTCGGCACGCTGGCGGGCACCACCGCCATCGCCCTCTTCACCTTCTCGTATCTCGGCAAGGTGCTGTACGAGGCCATTGAGTCCGTGGACATGGGCCCGTATGAGGCGATGACTTCGATGGGCGCCTCCACCTGGCAGGCATTCCGCTTCGCGATCCTGCCCGAAGTGCTGCCCTACTATCTGTCCAACGCGTTGTTCTGCTTTGAAGGCAACGTACGCTATTCCGCCATCCTCGGCTATGTCGGCGCCGGAGGTCTGGGCCTTATCCTCAACGAGAACCTCGCCTGGCGCGAATACGCCACCGTGGGCATGATCCTGATCGAATTGCTCGCCACCGTATTCGTCATCGAGAACGTCAGCCGAGCCGCGCGAAAGCGCCTGAGCTGAAAGGATCACCCATGACTTCCGCAACCTCACGACCTTCCGACATGGCCAAACGCGCCACACTGGACGAGCTGTACGCATCCCGTCCCCGCACCCCCATCGGCAACATCCTCGTCGCACTGGTGATTGCGGGACTGCTGATATGGTCCGCCACGGGCATCGAATCCTCCGGAGGCCAGGCGAACTCCGGCTGGACCGTGGTCGTTTCGATCCTCGGCGGCCTGCTGCACCCGAACTGGTCTATCCTGCTGAACCTCACCACGACCGGCGTGCCCTATCTGCTGCTGGAAACGGTCTGCATCGCATTCATGGGCACCGTGGTGGGCGCCGTGATCGCCGTGCCGCTGGCCTTCCTCGCCGCGTCGAATCTTATGCCCAGGCCCATCGCATGGCTGGCGAGCTTCGCCATCATGTGCATCCGAACCGTGCCCGTGTTCGTCTATGGCATCATGTTCGTACGGGTCACCGGCCCCGGTCCCTTCGCCGGTCTGATGACCATGTCGCTATGTTCCGTGGGCATGGTGAGCAAAATGTTCATCGAATCCATCGAGGATCTCGACAAGGGCGTGCTCGAATCGATGACCGCCATGGGCATGAACATCTGGCAGAAGATACGCTTCGGCGTCTTCCCCCAGATGATGGCGAGCTTCGCCTCCACCGCGATCTACCGCTTCGACATGAACCTGCGCGATGCGACCATTCTGGGTTTGGTCGCCGCAGGCGGCATCGGCGCGCCGCTGATCTTCGCCATGAACTCCTACCGCTGGAATGACGCGGCCTCCATTCTCTGGGGTCTGATCGTCCTGATCCTCGTCGTCGAATGGGGTTCGACCAAGATCCGCGTCAAATTGGCCAACGGCTGACCCGGAGCGCCCCGCCGGCGCTCCGTCCCATAATCGTTTTCATTCCGCATCGAGGTATTCACGCATGACACGAGCATTCCGCATCTGCTACACATCCGACACCCATGGTCACATCTTCCCCGTCGACTACGCCACCGGCAACGCCAAAGACTGCGGCCTGCTCAATATGGCCGAGGATTTCACGGACGACTCGTGGGCCCGCCGCATATGCGGGCTGCCCGACCGCGAACCGATGCCCATGATAGCCATGGACGGCGGCGACACATTGCAGGGCACCCCGTACTCCCAGCTGTTCATCGGCGGCGACGCAAGCAACGACGACCGCACAGCCGTCAGGGGCCTGCCCCATCCAATCGCCACCGCATTCAACGCCGCCGGCTACAGCTTCGTGACGCTCGGCAACCACGACTTCAATTACGGCCCCCGGGCGATCGGGGATTATCTCAACGCGCTCGACGCGACCTGCGTATGCGCCAACGTGCGAGACCTGACCGACCGGCTGCCCATCAGGCGCTACGCCTTCGTCGACCTGCCGAACGGCATTCGCCTTGGCGTCACTGGACTGGTCACGGACTGGGTGAACGTGTGGGAGGACGAACGCCATCTGACCACGCTTGCCGTCACCGACACCTGGGAGGCGGCGCAGGAGATGAGCGAGTTCCTGAAGAGCCGCTGCGACGTCAGCATCTGCATCTACCACGGCGGCTATGAGCGTGACGTGAGGACCGGCGCCAAGCTCTCCGACACCACTGAGAACCGCGCATGGCAGATCGCCCATGATCTTGACTTCGACCTGCTGCTGTCCGGCCACCAGCACATCTCCATGCCGGGAGCCACGATCAACGGGACCGTAACCATCCAAACCTGCAACACCGCCGTGGAATACGCGGAGCTCGCCTGCACCCTTGACGATGACGGACGGTTGGACGTCCACACCAGACTCACGCCCGTGGGCCACAGTCACCCGGCCGAGCCCTACGCCACGCTGGAGCCATACGAGCGCCGCACGCAGCTGTGGATCGACCGTCCGGCGGGGACGCTCACGCATCCCATCGCCCCGCAGGAGCACCTCGACGCCGCCCTGCACGGCAGCGAGATCGCCGCGTTGTTCAATGCGGTTCAGCTCGCCGTCTCAGGCGCACGCGTCTCATGCGCGTCGCTTGCGGACACGGCCGTTGCGGTGCCTGCGGCCGTCACCCGCCGCAACGTCTTCCAGATCTACCCCTTCGCGAATTCGCTGGCGGTGCTGTCGGTACGCCGCGAAGCGCTGAAACGGGCCCTCGAGCGCTGCGCATCCTATTTCGATCTGCAGGATGGCGGGCCGGTGGTCTCCGACCGTTTCCTCCGCCCCAAGATAGAGCACTACAACTACGATTATTACGCCGGCATTCGATACACCTTCGACCTGACGAGGCCTCTTGGCGATCGCGTAACCGAACTGACCTTCGCGGACGGGTCCGAGATCCCGGGCGACGAGCCGATCGACCTGGTGTGCAACAGCTACCGGGCGACCGGCACCGGCGGCTACGAGATGCTGGCCGCCTGCGACACGGTCCGCGTCATCGATCGGGAGATGCCCGATCTCATCATCGACTTCCTGACGTCCCACAGCCCCTGGACCCCCACCGTCAACGACGGCATGCGCGTCATCTGGTGATCCAGACCGGGGCCGCCTCACGAGGCGGTCCCACGGTGCCTTGCATCACGTCACGTTCACCGGTCCGAGGCACCTACAATACACACTATGGAAATCGAATCGATGCCGGTCAAATCGAGAATCATCTCGATGATGCCATCGCTCAAAACGGCGGAGCGTCGCGTGGCGGAGTATCTGCTGCACCACTGGGATGGCGCGGACGGCGAGCTCACGGTCGCCGCCGTCGCGCAGGGGTCGGGAAGTTCGGCGGGCACAGTGGTCCGCACCTGCCGGTCCTTGGGATATCAGGGATATCAGCAGGTGCGCGTGCTCATCGCGCGCGATCGGCTCGCGGCCAGCACATCGGTCGGCGACAACGCCACCGCCCCGGATTCGGCGTCGGACAGCACTCCGAGCGCCGACGGGAAGCGCGTGCATGACCGCGTCGCGACACTCGCCAACCAACTTCCCCTGCTGATGGGCACGCTGTCGGACAAGGAACTCGACGCCGCCGTCAAGTTCGCCGGGGACGCCAGGCGCATTCTCGTGATCGCCAATGGACTATCCGCGCCGATCGGGGCAAGCTTCACGTCGAGACTACTGCGCAATGGCTTCGACGTCGCATGCTTCACCGACACCATCGACCAGCATATTGCGGCCAGCATGCTTACCGACGATTGCCTGGTGTTCGTTTTTTCCGGATCGGGCGCGAACACCCATACGCTCGCCGCGGTGCGCGCCGCCAAGGACGCCGGCGCCCGCATTGTGGCGCTCACATATTTCGCGGCGTCGCCGCTGATCGCCCTGGCCGATGTGACCTTGCTGGTGGGGCCGCCGAATCTCACGCTGGACAGTGAGCTCAAGGACGTCAGCCGCGTTGCTCTGATGGTGCTCTCCGAGGCGCTGGCGTCGGAGATGACATGCGACGGCACACAGTCCCCCTCATCCCCCGCCTTCACCGCGATCTCTCAGCATCTTGAGGACACCGACGAATAATCGGCGATCGCCTTGAGGAATCGCGCGCCGTAGGCTTCGAATTTTCCCTGGCCCACGCCGTTGACCGAGAGAAGCTCCTCGCGGTTGGAGGGGCGCCGCCGGACCATGTCGCGCAGCGTTTTGTCGGAGAACACAATGTAGGGTGGCCTGCCGATCTCCCTGGCGATGTCGCGGCGCAGCGACCGCAGCTGCTGGAACAGCGCCTCGTCCTCGTCGCTCGACACCGAGTCGGCCACGCCCAGCGCCGGCGTCGGACCCGAGTTCCGCGGCCGGTCCGGCCTGCGCGCCACACGCTTCATCTCATAATGAAAATCAGGCCGCGCGGTTTGGGCGGCCAGCGGACCGAACCGCACCAGCGGCAGCCGACCGGGGGTGATCGTCAGATACCCTTCGGATGCCATCTGGCTGAGCACATCACGCACGCGAGCCTCCGGCACATCCCTCAGCACCCCATATGAGGGAACGGCGTCAAGCCCGCGATTCACAATGTCGGCGGCGGCCGATCCGCGCAGCACGGCGACGATCTTGCCCGATCCGAAACCCTGGTTGAGATCGTGCACGCAGCGACTGATCGCCCTCGCGACGTCGCTCACGTCGATGGTTTCGAACGTGGTTTGGCAATTGGAGCAATTCGGGCATGTCGCCTCCACGCCGGTGACCGTGGTCACGGACTGTCCAAAATAGCGCAGTATGTAGGCATGCAGGCATCCCGTCGTCCGGCAGTATCCGATCATGCCGTCCAGCAGCCGTGTTTTGCTGCGCCGGACCAGTTCGACCTCCTCGGGCGTCAGACGGTCGTTCTCATAATCGGCGCTGAGCAGACGGCGACGTGTGACGATGTCGGATTCGTTCCACAGCAGGGTGCATCGACTGGGTTCGCCGTCGCGGCCGGCGCGGCCCGCCTCCTGGTAGTACGCCTCGATGGATTCGGGCATATTGTGGTGCAGCACGTATCGAACGTTCGACTTGTCGATGCCCATGCCGAACGCATTCGTGGCCACCACCACGCCGACCTCGTCGGTGACGAACGCCCGCTGCGCCCGTTCGCGCCGCTCGGGCGCCATGCCGCCGTGATAGGCCACGGCGATGCCCGCCCCGAACGCCGCATTGATGCCGTCGGCCAGCACTTCGGTCTCCTTGCGCGTGGCGCAGTAGACAATGCCCGACTCGTCCCGATGCTCCCCCACATACCGCACAATCCAGCGGTTCTTGGCCTTCGTCTCCATCTTGATGACGTCCAGGAACAAATTGGGACGGTCAAACCCCGTAATGGTCAGCGCGGGATTGCGCAACCCCAGCAGTGTGACGATATCGTCACGGACGCGTTCTGTGGCGGTGGCGGTGAACGCCCCGACCACCGGACGCATCGGCAGGCCGGCGATGAACTCCCCTATGCCGAGATAGCTGGAGCGGAAGTCCTGCCCCCACTGCGACACGCAATGGGCCTCATCCACCGCCACCAGCGAAATGATGGGCGACCGGGTGGCGAAATCGCGGAACCGTGCGGTTTCCAACCGCTCCGGCGCCACATACAGCAGCTTGATCTCGCCTCGCGCGGCGGCGGCCAGCACATCGGCCTGCTCGTCGATGCTTTGCATGGCATTGATGAACGCCGCGTTGATTCCCGCGTCGCGCAGCGCGTCCACCTGATCGCGCATCAGCGAGATCAGCGGCGAAATCACCACGGTGACGCCCGGCAGCAGCAACGCCGGGATCTGGTAGCAGATCGATTTGCCGGCGCCTGTGGGCATGACGGCCAGTACATCGTTCCCGGCCAGCAGCGACCGTACGATCCCCTCCTGCCCCGGACGAAAGGAATCATATCCGAAGTACTGTTTCAGCGCCTTGAGCGCCGGCTGCCGCATATCATCCGTCATGCACGCCAGTCTAGCCCCGGCGCCGCCAAACCCACTCAGGCGCGAAGCGCCTGGGCGAGATCGGCGATCAGATCGTCGGCGTTTTCAATGCCGACGGAGATGCGCACCAGATTGTCGGGCACCTGCAGCGTGGTGCCGGCGACCGAGGCGTGAGTCATGGCCGCGGGCACCTCGATCAGCGATTCCACGCCGCCAAGCGACTCGGCAAGCGTGAAGATGTGGGTACGTCCCACGAAACGCTTCGCAGCCTCGACGCCACCCGCAAGCTGCACCGACACCACGCCGCCGAAACCGCCGTGCATCTGGCGCCTGGCGATCTCATGGCCCGGATGCGACTCAAGGCCCGGGTACCATACGCGCTCCACCACATCGGAGGACTGGGATTCCAGCCACTGCGCCACGGCCAGGGCGTTGGCGGAATGACGCTGCACACGCAGTTCCAAGGTCTTGAGTCCACGGATTTCCAGCCATGAATCAAACGGCGAGGGCACCGCGCCGGCGGCGTTCTGCAGGAAGGCCACCTTGTCGTGCAATTCCTCGTCGTTGGTCACCACGGCGCCGCCCACCACGTCGGAGTGGCCGCCGATGTACTTGGTGGTGGAGTAGACCACCACGTCGGCGCCGTCATCCAACGGATGCTGGAGCGCCGGCGATGCGAAGGTGTTGTCGACCACCACCTTGGTGCCATGCGCATGCGCCACGGCCGCGGTGGCCGCGATGTCGGTGATGTTGAGCAGCGGATTCGACGGGGTCTCCACCCACACGTAGGCGTAGTCCTTCTTGGCGAGCGCCGCCGACACCGCGGCGGTGTTGGTGATGTCGACCACGTCGAGTCCCACGCCCCACGGCACGAACACCTTGCTGAGCAGCCGGTAGGTGCCGCCGTACACGTCGTCGCCCAGCAGCACATTGTCGCCGGGCTTCAGGCTGGCGCGCAGCAGCACGTCGATGGCGGCCAGTCCGGAGGCGAAGCTCGACGCGTACCGAGCGCCCTCCACGAAGGCGAGCTGCTGGTCGAAGCTGGTGCGGGTGGGGTTGATGGACCGGCTGTAATCATGGCCGCCGCGCAGGCCGAGGACGCCGTCCTGCTTGAAGGTGGAGGTCAGGTACACCGGCGTGACGACGGCGCCGGTGGTCGGATCGGGCTCCTGGCCGGCATGGATGGCTCGGGTGGCGAGCGCGTCGTCGGCGAACTGGTTATTGTAGGAGGTGGCTGCGATGGTCATGATGGTTTTCCTTTGCGGTATTCGTGCTGCGCTGCGATCAGCGGTGTACGGGTTTTGTGGATTGGGTTTGCGATTTCGTGGGTTTTGGCGGCATGGGACCGCCCGTCGAGCGGTGGATCGTCTACAGATACCGTTCGGCGATCGACGGCTTGGTGGTGCGGTCAACCACATCGCCGTATCCGTTGGCGCGCATCCAGTCGTCGTTGAAGATCTTCTCCAGATAGCTACGGCCCGAATCGGGGGCGAGCACCACCACGAGCTGGTTTTCGTCAAGCTGGTTGGCGCGGGCGTATTTCAGCGCGCTCACCACGGCCATGCCGGACGACCCGCCGACGAGCAGCCCCTCCTCATTGGCCAGACGACGGGTCATTTCGAAGGCTTCGGCGTCGCCCACCTGCACGATGTCGTCGGTGATGGTGCGGTCGAAGGCACCCGGATAGAAATCCTCGCCCACGCCCTCGATGTTGTATTGATGCACCTTGTCCGGATCGGTCGCCGAATAGATCGAACCTTCGGGATCGGATCCGATCACCCGCACGCGCCCGTCGGAAACCTCCTTGAGATATTTGCCGGTGCCGGAAATGGTGCCGCCGGTGCCGATGCCCGCCACGAAATGGGTGACCTTGTGGTCGGTGGCCTCCCAGATTTCCGGTCCGGTGGTGTAGTAGTGGCTCAGCGGGCCGTTCGGGTTGTCGTACTGGTTGGGCCGGAAACCGCCGGGGATCTCCTTGGCGAGCCGCTCGGCCACCTGATAGTAGGACCGCGGATCGTCGGGGCCCGCGTCGGTGGGGGTGACGATCACTTCGGCGCCATAGGCGCGCAGCACCGCACGCTTGGATTCGGAGACCTTGTCGGGCAGGGTGAAGATGGTGCGGTATCCGCGCTGCAGAGCCACGAGCGCGAGGCCGACGCCGGTGTTGCCGGAAGTGGGTTCGACGATCACGCCGCCGGGCTTCAGCTGCCCCGAGCGCTCAGCGGCGTCGATGATGCGCTCCGCGATGCGATCCTTGGAGGATCCTCCCGGATTCAGGTATTCGACTTTGACGGCGATGGTGGCGGCGATGCCGTCGGTGACATGGTTGAGTTTGACGAGTGGGGTGTTGCCGATGAGTTCGGAAATGCTGTTGACGATGGTCATGGAAGTCTCGTTTCTGATGGTGCCTGTTTGCTGGTTCGGATGGATGGGCTTGTGATCCAAGGCGTGTGGCTGCTGGCAATATGCCGGAAACGGGACTGTTCAGCGCAGATGGCGTGAGTACGGTATTACGGCATGCGCATTGCCGCCAAACTGCGTGATACAAGAATGCGCTGAAACCTCGTTGCGCGAATTCACTGTCCTATTTCAAGTTATGCGTTGTCAACCGTCCGCCTACGGGCGTCGGTTAGCGACAACAACAACATGAAATGAACTGCATGGTTCACACCATAGCACACCGAGCCGCGACGGCGAGTTCCGACACGGCAAGTGTTCGGAATATGGACACCCGTCTCTGGGCGCCCATCGCAGCCCACGAGTCACAGCGTGGCGGCGGCGATCAGTTCCCTGGTGTACTCAGATTGCGGGTCGCACAGCACTTCGGCGGTCGGCCCGACCTCTTCCACGCTCCCGTCGTGCAGCACCAGAATGCGGTCGGCGAGATGACGGACCACGCCAAGATCATGCGAAACCACAACCAGGGCCACATCGGGCCGCGCCGCGCGGATCGCGGCGAAGGCGTCGAGAATCTGCAGACGGGCGGCCACGTCGATCGCGCTCATCGGCTCGTCGGCCAGCAGGACGCGGGGCTCGGCCACAATGGCGCGGGCGATGGCGACTCGTTGCGCCTGGCCGCCCGACAAATCCACCGGATAGCGCCGCCCGAATGCGTCGGCATCCAAACCGACGGTTTGCAACGCGTGACGCGCCCGCCGAAAGGCCTCGTCCCGGCCCACGCCGCGCAACCGCAGCGGCTCGGCCACCGACTGCGCGACCGTCCAGCGCGGATCAAGCGAACTGAACGGATCCTGAAACACCAAACCGGATTCACGCTGCACAGTCCGGTCACGACCAGTCACGGCATGGCCGTCATACGCAACCGAACCCGCATCGGCGCGCTCCAACCCCAGCATGATGCGGGTCAGCGTCGACTTGCCGGAGCCGGAACCACCGATGACGGCCAGGCACTCGCCCGCATGCACATCGACGGACACGTCGAACAGCACCTGCCGGCGGGACCTCCCCGACTGAAACGACTTGGAGACGCCGCGCACGGCAAGCAACGCGACCCCTCGGGAATCATCATGATCACACGGCATGACCGGCCTCCAACGTGAGTTTGCGGGCCGCGGCCACCAGCCGTCCGCCCACCTCGCTCTGCGGCGAGGACAATACATCGGCTGTCGCGCCGGATTCGCGCACCTCGCCCGACTCCAGCACATAGCATCTGGTGGTGGCATGAGCCAGCACCGAAAAATCATGGGTGATGAACAGCATCGAAGCGCCGGCGTCGTCCACCAGGGAAACCAGCAAATCGATGATCTGCCGCTGCGTAATCGAATCCAACGCGGTGGTCGGCTCGTCGGCGACGATCAGCCGCGGCGACGTGATCAGCGCCGTCGCGATGCCCACACGCTGCTGCTGCCCCCCGGACAGCTCATGGGGGAATTTATCCGCGACATCCTCGGGCAGTCCGACCTTGCGCAGCATCGCCATCACGCGGTCGCGACGCTCCGAGGCATCCACGTCGTAATGCAGCGCCAACGGCAATCCGATCTGCCTGGAGACGCTCCACACCGGGTTCAATGCGGCGGCCGGATTCTGAAACACCATGCCCATATACCGTCCACGCAGATCCGCAAGCTCCGTCTCGGCAGCACCAGCCAGCTCCCCGCCGTCAACGGATATCGATCCGGACGTCGTCGCATTGGACGGCAGAATGCCCATCAGCGCCTTGGCGATCATGGACTTGCCGGAACCCGACGGACCGATCAGACCAACACGCTCGCCGTCGGCGATATCGATATGCACGCCGCGGACAATGCGATGGCCCGCGATCGAGACATTCAGGTCATTGATTGCAACGCTCATCGCCTCTCCCCCCGCTCTTCCCGTGACCGCTCGGCATTGTTGCCGCCAAGATCGCGCAGCGCCGGGTTGGTCACCGGATCGGCGGCGTCGCGCAGGGCGTCGCCGAACAGATTCAGCGCGACCACCACGACGGTGACCACCAGCCCCGGCCAGAGCACGGTGAGGGGGAACACGTTGATGAACTTCACCGACGTGGCCAGCGAATGCCCCCAACTCGGGGTTCCCGCGCCGACGCCCACGCCCAGATACGTCAATCCGGCTTCCGCGAGAATCGATGTCCCCGCCGACATCGACAACTGCACCATCAGCACGGGAACGGTATTGGGCACGACATGGCGCGTCAGCACATACCAGCCGGACGCGCCGCCCAGTCGCGCCGATTGCGCATATTCGGAGGTCGCCGCCAGCATGGCGGCTGGCCGGGCGATGCGGGCGAGATTCAGGCCGTACGCAATGGAGCAGGCCCCCACGATCACACCGGCCGAAGCTCCCAGCGGCACGGTCAGCAACAGGGCGATCAACACGGTCGGGATGGAAATCAGCGCGTCGACCACGGCGACCGTCGCCGAAGCCACGCCGGATCGGCGCGACACCATGCAGCCGACCAGCAGCAGCCCGATGGCGGCCGAGCACAGCACGGACAGCATCGCAATGGCCAGATTGGTGGCCGAGCCGGCCATCAACCAGCTCAGCACGTCGGCGCCGGTGCCATCGGTGCCCAGCGGATGCGCCGGCGAAGGCGTGTCCCACGCATGGTAGCCATCGGTCGCCAGCAGCGGCTGCGGGGTCCAGAACAGCGAGACCACCGCCGTCACCAGCCAGGCCCCCAGCACAATCAGCGAATACCGTCCGCTGCCATGGGACCACATGGTCCTCGCCACCGTCCATATGCGCGCCATCATCGCCCCTCCCGACCGGTCGCGGACTTCAGTCGAGGATCAAGCAGCCGGTGCAGCAGATCCACCACCAGACCCAAAACCAGGAAAAACGCCGCCAACAGGAACAACTCGCTCTGCACGGCGATCAGGTCGCGGTTCCCGACATCGCCAACCAGCAGCGCGCCCAGCCCCGGCAGCGCGAACAACGATTCAACCACCATCACGCCGGTGATCATCTGCGCGAAGGTCAGTCCCGCCACCGACACCAATTGAGGAGCGGCCAGCCGCAATCCCACGCGAAGCACGGCCTGCCGTCGCGTCATGCCGCAGGCCATCGCCATGACGACCGCGCCGCCGTCCGCCAGATCGCCCAGCGCCGCGCGCGTATAGCGCATCACGCCCGCGCCGGCCACAATGCCGGTCGCCAGCGCAGGAAGCACCAGCGAGGCGAACGCGGCGCCGGCGTCATGCCATCCGGTCGAAGGAAACCCCTGGGAGGGAAACACGCCAAACACCCCCACTCCCCGGGCGAACATCAGAATAAGGAGCAGCCCGCCCCAGAGCGCGGGAACGGCGCCTCCGACAATCGCCACCACATGCAGCGCCCCCGCCAGCACACGTCCCCTGGCGATCACCGCGGCGCACCCCAACGGCAAGCCGATCGCCAGCGCCACGAACAGACTCATCACAATCAGGGGGAAGGTCAGGGAACCCCGGGTCGCCACCTGCGAGGCCACCGTGCGGCCGGTCAGCACCGATGTACCCAAATCGCCATGCAGCAAGCCGGCGGCCCAGTCGCGATACTGCTCCAGATACGAACGGTCCAAACCGAATTGAGACCGCAACTCGGCAATGCGCTCAGGGGTGGCGGCCGTGCCGGCCATCACCGCGGCCACATCGCCGGGAAGAATGCGCAGCGCGACAAACACCAGTATCGAAACGCCGAACAACGCCGCCACAAACAGCAGCAGCCTCTGAATGATGAAACGCATGAAGTTCCTTCAGCTATGAATGCAAGCCGGACGCATCGCGCAATCCGGCACACGCGACTGCGAACCATCCCCTGTCTCAGCATGGCAGGGACGGACGACAGGGGCGCCCCGCGACGGGATGCCGCGGGACGCCCCTGCGACAGCCGTCACCGCACGGGCGTATAGGTCATGTTGTACAGCGGCAGCACGCTCTGGCTCAGACGCTGCGGGAATCCCTCGACGCCCTTGCTTGCGGCCACCGTAACGCGATATTCGAACAGCCAGTCGGCCGGGGCGTCCTCGGAGACGAGCCTGGCGGCCTGCTTGAGATAATCGTCGGCCTCGGCGTCGTCGGATGCGGCGAGCGCCTTGGCATACAGATCCTGCACGTCCTTGTTGTCGTAGTGGTAGTAGTAGGTCGGCGTCGCCCACTTGTAGAAATCGTGGCTTTCCGCATGATCCACCAGCGACAGCTCATAGTCGCCGTTAGTGTGCACGTCCTGCAGCCAGGTCGAGAACTCCACGTAGTTGATCTTCAGGTCGATGCCGATCTGCTGCAGTTGCGAACGCAGCTGATCGCCCAACTCGGTGCCGTACACGTTGGCGTAGGTCAGCGTCAGTTCCAGCGGCTTGTCGGCGGAGAACCCCGCCTCGGCCATCAGCGCCTTCGCCTTGTCCGCATCATGCGGATACAAACCGGTCAGATCGTCATACCCGGGGTCCACATTCGGAATCGGGCCGCCCAACGCGCTGTCCACGCCGCCACGCGAGGCGATGATCTGATCGTGGTCGATGGCGTACCGAATCGCCTGGCGCACGCGCTTGTCGGCGAGTTTCGGATTGGTCATATTGAACGCCAACACGAATTTGTCGGATCCGTCGGCGGCATTCACCGTGTAATGCTCCGGATCGGACTGGAACGACTTGGCCAACGTGGCCGCGATGGGAGACAGCACCTGCACGTCGCCGCTCTTGAGGGCGTTGACCGCCGCATTGTCATCCGGCAGGAAACGCACGGTGACGTTCCGGGTCTTCGCCTTGTGCGCGGTTCCCCAGTACCGGTCGTTGGCCTTGAGCACCAGCTGGCTGGACGGGTCGAAGGACTGCACCTCGTAAGGTCCGGATCCCACCGCCGTGGTCTTGGCGTCGTACTGCGCGTCCTTGTCGAACACCAGGCCCGGCCGTCCGGAGAGATACCACAGCATGTTGGAATCGGGGGCGCTCAGCTTCAGCTGCACGGTGTTCGCGTCGACGACCGTGGCTGCGTCGAGATTCTTGACCTGATCGTAGTTGTAGTATTTCTGCGCCTTGAGTTCGTTGATGGACCATGCCACATCATCGGCGTCCAGCACGTCGCCGTTCGAGAAGTTCATATGCTCGTTGAGATGGAAGGTATAGGTCAGACCGTCATCGCTGACGTCCCAGCTGGAGGCCAGACCGGGCTGCACCTTGTTGTCGGAGTCGCGGGACACCAGCCCCTCGTACACATTGCCGATCAGGAGCTGTTCAAGCGCCGAGCCGGACTGGTGGCGGATGTCGAGGTTGACGGGGGCGAGCTTGATGCCCACGGTCACCGTGTCGGATTGCGCCGATGCGCCGGCGCCCTGCGTGCCGTCGCCCTTGCCCGCGGTGCGGAACACGGTGACGCCGAGCGCAATCGCCACGACGGCGATCACGCAGATCAGCGGGACCACCCAGCGCGGAACGCCCCTGGACTGTTTCACGCGAGCGTTGAGGCTCTCGTCGGTGGAAGCCGATGCGCCGGACTGCGCATCCTTGGATTCGGTCGCGTCGGATTGTCCGTGCGCGCCATTGATCTGAGACATGCGTCTCTCCTTCAATGATGTGATGTTCATCTCTTCAATGCGCGATTAGCCGCCGCGGAGGGTCGACCATCGCCGCGCGACATTATACTTGGGTACCGGCATTGACACAAAGCAACGACCGATTCGGAAAGTGAAATATGGCACATATTCTTTTAGGGGTCACCGGCAGCATCGCCGCGTTCAAAGCCTGTCATCTTGCCTCGGATTGGACCAAAGCTGGCCATGAGGTGCGCGTCGTCATGACGCGTGCCGCCGAGCAGTTCATCACCCCGCTGACCTTCGCCTCGATCACGCACCGCGCCGCCCGCACGACCATGTTTTCGGAGCATCCGGCGTCGGAGGGCGACGTGGCCCCGGCCGACGGGCAATTGGACATCAACCACATCGCCGACGCCGCCTGGGCGGACGCGTTGGTGATCGCCCCGGCCAGCGCGGATGCCATCGCGCGCATCGCGGCCGGACTGGCCGACGACACCCTCACCTCCACGGTGCTGGCGTACGACCGAGGACCCAAGATACTGTGCCCCGCGATGAACTCGCATATGTATGCCAACGCCGCCACCCAACGCAATATCGGCATCTGCCGCGAGCTGGGATGGACCGTCGTCGAACCGGAAATCGGCAAACTCGCCTGCGGCGACACCGGTCGCGGACGCATGGAGGAACCCACCGTCATCGAGGAGGCCGTCGCCGCCGCGCTTCGACGATCCGCGGATCCGTCCGATTCGCCGCTGGGGGGTCTCAAGGTGCTCATCACCGCCGGACCGACGCAGGAGGCGTTGGACCCGGTACGGTACCTGACCAACCATTCCACCGGCAAAATGGGGTATGCCCTGGCTCGGGCCGCGCGCGACATGGGCGCCGACGTCACGCTGGTCAGCGGGCCGACCTCGCTCGAAGCGGTGCATGGCGTCACCATGGTTGACGCTGTAAGCGCCGACGACATGTTCCACGCCGTCAAGCAACGATTCGCCGACGCCGACATCACGATTATGGCGGCGGCCGTCGGTGATTTCAGGCCCGCAACCGTACACCCGCAGAAGATCAAGAAGCAGGGCCGCGCCTCGTTCTCATTGGAGCTCGTCTCGAATCCCGACATCCTCGCATGGGCCGGTGAGCACAAAAGCGGTGCGAAACGCCAAATCCTGTGCGGTTTCGCCATGGAAACGGAGCATCTGATCGACAACGCCTCGAGGAAGCTCAATGAAAAGCACTGCGACATGCTGGTGGCCAACAACCTCAGGACCCCGGGTGCGGGATTCGCCACCGACACCAATGTGGTGACGCTGCTCACCCCGACCGGTGCCGGCAACGCGGGCAACGCGGGCAACGCCGACGTCACCGAGGGCCCGACCGGCGACGCGGCGCCCGCCGCCGCGCATGTGGAGCATCTCGGCATCATGGGCAAATCCCAGCTCGCCGGCGAGATCCTCAGACGCCTCAATGCGATGCGGGAGTCCTGATGCTGCTCGCGGTCGACATCGGCAACACCAACATTTCGGTTGGCTTCATCGACGGCGGTTCCGTGGTCGGAACCTACCGCATCACCACCAAAAGCCATCACACCGCGGATGAATACGCGCTGAACATGCGCCGTTTCATGACGTTGTCCGACGTACGTCCGGGCGACGTCGAGGGGGCAATCATCTCCTCCGTGGTGCCGAAAGTCATGCACGCGTTCCGCGGCGCGATCTGCAAACTCACCGATCTCGACCCCATTGTGGTCGGCCCGGGAGTCCCCACCGGTCTCGACATTCGATTGGACAATCCCAAAGCCGTGGGCGCCGACCGCATCGCCGATTCCGTGGCCGCGTACACGCTCTATGGCGGGCCGGTGCTGGTCATCGACTTCGGCACCGCCACCACCTACGACTATGTGGACGGCCACGGCGCCTTCCGCTCCGGCGCCATCGGCATCGGTCTGCAAACCGCGGCGAACGCGCTATGGGGACAAACGGCCCAGCTGCCCGAGGTGGAGCTCGCAGACCCCGGCACCGTGCTCGGCACCAACACCACGGCGGCCATGCGCGCCGGATTGTTCTACGGGTTCCTCGGCGGCGTGGAATACACGATCCGGCAGTTCCGTGCGGAAACCAACGAGGACTTCATCACGGTCGCCACCGGCGGACTCGGCTCGATTCTCAACAACGCCACCTCCGCCATCGACGTCTACGACCGCGACCTGATCTTCAAGGGACTGGCGATCATCCACAAGCGCGCGGTCATGCCGCCGACGGGTCGTTCGGCTGCGGACCGGTTCCGCTCCTGCGCTTCGAAATCCCATACGGCTATGATGGGGCGCAACACAGGAGGCTCATATGCTCGTCGCGGTTGACATCGGCAACACCAACATCGTCCTGGGATTTCTGGAGGGGCCGAAAATCGTCGGCACCTATCGCATCACCACCAAAGCCAATCACACTTCGGATGAGTACGGCCTGCTGCTCACCGAATTCCTCGACATGTCCGGCTACGCGGTCGATGACGTGGATGACGTGATCGTCGCCTCCGTGGTGCCGAAGGTCATGCATTCGTTCCGCTCGTCCATCGTCAAATTCCTGCACATCGATCCGATGGTGGTGGGACCGGGCGTGAAGACCGGTATCAACATCCGCATGGACGATCCCAAATCCATGGGCGCCGACTGCCTCGCCGACTGCGCGGGCGCCTACCACGTGTACGGCGGGCCGGTGCTGGTCGCCGATTTCGGCACCGCCACCACCTTCAACTACGTGGACGCCAGCGGCACGATCACCGCGGGGCTCATCACCACCGGCATCCGCTCGGGCGCGGCGGCGTTGTGGGGGCAAACCGCGCAACTGCCCGAGGTGGAGATCACCCGGCCCAAATCCATTCTCGCCACCGGCACCCGCACCGCCATGCAGGCCGGGTTGTACTACAACTTCCTCGGCGGCATCGAACGCACCATCAGGCAGTTCCGCTACGAGCTCGACGAGGACTTCAAGGTGGTGGCCACCGGTGGTCTGGGCAGCGTCTTCACCGACGACACCGACCTGATCGACGTCTACGACAAGGACCTGATTTTCAAGGGCATGGCAATCATCTATGCCCGGACCACCGGCGCACGGTAGCCTCGCCGCGGGCGGCGCGACTCACAACTCGCAGCTCACAGCTTGACGACCAGGACGCCGTTCGGCTGGATGACCGCCGAATGCTCGCTGTCGCTGACATGCGTCAGCGATGCCACAATCGGATCGCCTTCGACGTCGACCACGGCGCGCTCACGCCCACGGTTGAAGATGAAGACGAAGTGGTTCTCGTCATGCTCGTCGGCACGTTCGACGCGCAGCACATCGCCGCGATCCGGCTCGAGCCGGGTTTCGATGCCGAGCTCGTCAAGCAGCTGCGGCAGGCTGGCCGACAGACCCGTACGTCCCAATCGAGCGCCCACATACGCGGCTTTGCCGTCGCCATACTGGTTGACGGTAATCGCGGGAACCCCGTCCAATCCAGTCCAGGGATCGGCCTTGAACGTGGCCAGCACGCGGGCCGTGTCGGCCGTGGAGGCGATGACATCGGCGAAGTCGTGCGCCACCGCGCCGTTGCTCAGGTCGAGGTGATCAATCGCACCGTCGTATTCGCCGCGGCTGTCCAGCGGCGCAAACTCCTCGATGCGCACGCCCATCACATCGCCGATCGCCCCCGGGTAGCCGCCCAGGTAGACATGGTCCCGCTCATCGGCAAGACCGGTGTAGTAGGTGGCGAAGAGCTTGCCGCCGTTCGCAACGTATTCGCGTACGCGCCGGGCGGTCGCCCCGTCAATGATGTATAGGCTCGGCAGCACCACGGCGTCGTACTCGTCCCACGGGCCGGCCACCGGCACCACATCGGCGGTGATGCCCTGATCGGCCAGCGCGCGGAACCAGTCAAGCGGCTCGGTGACATGATGCACGTCCTGCGTGGGAGTGGCGGTGTGTTCGGTGGCCCACTGCGATTCGTAGTCGAACACCACGGCCACCTTGGATTTCACCAGTGAGGTGTCGAGCAGTCCCTCATCGGCCAGCCGGTTGAGGTCGGCCCCCAGTTCGCATACGTCGCGGAAGACCTGGCTGTTCTCCCCCGCATGCGGAACCATCGCCGAATGCCATTTCTCGGCGCCGGCTTTGGACTGCCGCCATTGGAAGAAGCAGATCGCGTTCGCTCCCATCGCCAGATGCGCCAGCCCGTCGCGCACCAGCTGCCCTGGCTCCTTGCGCATGTTGATCGGGCGCCAGTTCACCGCGGAGGTGGAATTCTCCATAAGGAACCACGGGTGCTTGCGCGCGATGCCATCCGTCAGGGAAGCCGCATAGGCCAGCTCGTCGAAATGCGATTCGCCGGGGGCGAAGTAGTGGTCGTTGGAGACGAAGTCGACCTGTGCGCCCCACTTGTCGTAATCCAGTACCGTGCCGTTCGCGGACACCATGAAGTTGGTGGTCACCGGCTTGCCCGGGGTGATCTCGAGCAGGGCGTCACGCTCGGCCTGGTAGAACTCGAGCAGCGCGTCGGAACTGAACCGTTTGAAGTCCAGCAGCTTGCCGGGGTTCATGAAGTTGCCGTCGCCGATGAAGCGCGGCGGGATGATCTCGCCGAAATCGTTCATGTGCTGCGCCCAGAAGGCCGTGCCCCACGCTTCGTTCACCGCGTCGATGGTCTTGTAGCGCCTCTTGCACCATTCCTGGAAGGCCCGCATGGCGTCGTCGGAATAGTCGAAGCGATTATGACAGCCGTATTCGTTGCCAACATGCCAGGCGACCACATACGGGTTGTCCTTGTAGTGCTCGGCCATGGCGCGGCACAGCTTGAGCGCGTATTCGCGGAAGATCGGGCTTGTCGGACGCCAGTGCTGACGCGCTCCCGGCCAGCAGGCGTCTCCGCGGTAGTCCCTCCACAGCACCTCGGGATGCGCCTGGGTCAGCCAGAGCGGCGGGCTGGCGGTGGCGGAGGCGAGATCGACGGCGATGCCCGACTCGCCCAGCTTGGCGATGATGCGATCCAGCCAGTCGAAGTCGAACACGCCTTCGGACGGTTCGATTTTCGCCCATGAGAAGATGGCGACGGAGACCAGATTGACGCCGGCCCGCCGCATCAGGCGAATGTCATCGTCCCATACTTCCTCCGGCCATTGGTCGGGGTTGTAGTCGCCGCCATACCAGATGCGTTCGCTCTGTCCTTTCAGGGGCTGCGGCCAATTGAACGTCCTATGTTGTATGCCCATGGAGACCTCCATGTCTCGCGGCAAAACGCCCGCGTCGTGAATGTTTACGTTATCATTGTAACCAACACCTCATACGCGACACCCCCGGAAAGGATATCGGCATATGTCCCACCGCCACCGCAACGCCGCCTCCCTGCACGATGTGGCACGCGTGGCCGGCGTGTCCGCGCAAACCGTCTCGCGCGTCGCCAACGGCAGCGATCTGGTGAGGCCGGACACCGCCGCACGAGTGCGGCAGGCCATGGAACTGACGGGATATCGACCCAATTTCGCCGCGCGTGCCCTGAAGCGCGGCAGCTTCCACGACATCGGCGTCATCCTGTTCAACATCACCCAAACCGGCAACATGCTGCTGCTCCACGGCATCAGCGCGGCCGCGGCCCGTCAGGGATACGCCATCACCTTGATCACGCTGGACGACGCCGACGCGCGACACCCCATGACTACGCTGGACGCCGCCATATCGCGCATAGCCGCCCTGCCCGTCGACGGCGCGATCATCGCCCTTGAAAACGCACCGGACGATATCGCGAGTTTCGCCCCACCCGAGGATCTGCCAACCGTGCTGATCACCGACGGGCCGCTCCCCCATTGCGCCACCGTCGACGTGGATCAGACCGACTGCTCACGGCAGGCGGTCACCCGACTGTTGAACGCCGGCCACCGTACCGTGCACCACATCACCGGCCCCTCCCGGTCACGCGCCTCACAGGCCCGCGAGCAGGCGTGGGCAGACACGCTGCGCGATCACGGCGTCACGCCGCCGGAGCCTCTTCGCGGGGACTGGAGTGCCGACAGCGGCTACGACGCAGGGCTGCGCCTTGCCGAGGACGGGACCTGCACCGCGGTCTACGCCTCAAACGACCAGATGGCCTATGGCTGCATCCAGGCCCTGCGGCATTGCGGCAAACGCGTTCCCGAGGATGTCAGCGTCATCGGCGTCGACGACTCGCTGGGCGGATATGTGCCGCGGCTGGACCTGACCACCATGCACATTCCCTTCGGGACCATCGGACGGGCGGCGTTCGACATGGTGATGAGCGCCTGCGAGGGCGAGTCTCTCCCGGTCAACGTCAGGTCGACGATTCCCCCGCATCTGGTCGAGCGGAACTCGGTAAGCGACTTCCCGTCATTCCCCGGCCCGGCGAAGTAGCAGACGCGTGACGTTGCAGGCGGTGGACTCGAGATGGGAGGCCGCCTGATCCATCGCGTCATGGAGCGTGGCGACACCGGGCAAAATGCCGAATATCGCGTCGATGCCAAGGCCGTACAGCTGGTCGACGCCATCGCCGACACCGCCAGCCAACGCCACCACCACGCAATTCGGCGACGCCGATTTCACCGCACGAGCCACCCCGACCGGCGTCTTGCCGAACCTCGTCTGGCCGTCGATGCGCCCCTCGCCGGTGAGGCACAAATCCGCCCCGCGAGCCAGCGCCGCCAATCCGGTCGCCTCAACCACCACATCAACACCTGATTGCATGACCGCATCGGTGAATGCCAGGAATCCGGCGCCCAGACCCCCCGCGGCACCTGCGCCGGGCAGCGTTTCGACGTCGTGCCCCAGTTGCCGGCGAATCACTGCCGCGTAATGAGCCAGCGCCGCGTCCAACTGAGCCGCCACCGCCGGGGACGCGCCCTTCTGCGCGCCGAATACCAGCGAGGCGCCGCGCGGACCGGTGAGCGGATTGGTCACGTCCGAAGCCAACCGAATGCGCACGCCGGCAAGACGGGCATCCATGCCGGAGACGTCCACCTTCGCCAATCGAGCCAGGGCCCCGCCGCCGAACGGCAACGACTCACCATGATCGTCCAGGAACCGCACGCCAAGCGCCTGGGCCATACCAGCACCACCATCATTCGTGGCCGAACCGCCCAGTCCGACGATCAGGTCGGTCACGCCGCGGTCCAACGCATCCCGGATCAGCTCGCCGGTGCCATAGGTGGTGGCGGTCAGCGGGCTGCACGTCGCGTCATCCACATATTGCAGGCCGCTGGCGGCGGCCATCTCAATCACCGCGGTATGCCCGTCACCCAATATGCCGTATTCGGCGCATGCGGAACGGCCCAGCGGATCGGTAACCCGCGCGGAGACAAGGCGCCCGCCCGTCGCATCCACCATCGAGCGCACCGTGCCCTCGCCGCCATCCGCCATGGGCACGGTCACGCATTGCGCGTCCGGACAGGCGCGAAGCACGCCGGCCTCCATGGCTCGAGCGGCTTCAAGTGCCGTGAGCGATCCTTTGAAGGAATCGGGGGCAATGACGATTTTCATATGCAACACTCCAATGGCGACGCATGATTCAGGTCGTGATCCACGTCATCGGGGCCAGGCGCGACACATCCCAACGGTATGCGGGAGCGAAAACTGCGCGCCGCGCCGGTGACGGGATCGATGAAGGACAGGGTGCGCGCCACCAGCTGCAACGGTTGCGAATAATCGTCCCACGCACGCAGGGGACGCAGCACGGGATAAAAAACGTCGCCGGCGATCGGCAATCCCAATGAATTCATATGAACGCGCAGCTGATGCGTTTTGCCGGTACGCGGACGCAAGGTGTATTTGGCGAGGCCACGGCCTTCTGAAGCGCCTCCTGCCAGCCCATCGCGTTCAATCAGCGTTTCGGCGTTCACGACACCGGGCTCTTCAAACGCCTGCAGCACGCCCCGGTTCTTCACGATTCTCGACCGCCTCAGCAGCGGAAACGGCCGAGGCGCCTCAAGCCATTCGACCGTGCCGAATCGAGGTCGTCGCACCGGCGCAAGCGGTGCGAGACATTCATAGGTCTTCATCGCCCGCCGCTCCTGAAACAGCATCTGATAGGCGCCCCGGCAAGCAGGGTCGCGCACGAACACCAGCACGCCGGCGGTCAGGCGGTCCAGCCTGTGGGCGGGGACGATCGCCTCCTCGCCATATTGCTCGCGCAGCCGGATCAGCGCCGTCTGCCGATACCACATGCCACGCGGCATGGTGGCCAGAAAATGCGGCTTGTCGACCACAATGATCCGCTCGTCCTCATACAGCACCGTCATTCCAAACGGAATGGACGGCTCCTCGGTCACCCAACGATGGGGGCGAGCGGCTCGCTGGGACCTCTGCCGGTCACTCATCGCCTATTCGACGGTGACGGACTTGGCGAGGTTGCGAGGCTTGTCCACGTCATAGCCTTTGAGCTTGGCCATGTCCATGGCGAACAATTGCAACGGCACCACATCCACCAGCGGGCTCATCAGCGTCGGGCACTGCGGGCGCCAGAACACCACATCCGCATAGCGTTCCACATCCGGATCGCCCTTCTCGGCCACGGCGATGATGAATGCGCCACGGGCCTTCACCTCTTCGATGCCGGAGATCACCTTGGCATGCAGCACATTGCGCCCACGCTGCGGCGGCACGATGAACACCACCGGCTCCCCCTCGTCCACCAGCGCGATCGGACCGTGTTTCAGCTCGCCGGCCGCGAACCCCTCGGTAAAGGTGTAGGCGATCTCCTTGAGCTTCAACGCGCCTTCCAAAGCCACCGGATAGCCGACATGGCGACCCAGGAACAGGAAGGAACGTGCGTCCAGCATGCGTTCGGCCGCCTGCTGGATGGCGGATGACTGGGTGTCGATCACCCACTGGATCTTGCGGGGCATCTCCTTGAGCGAATCCAGCACCTGATGGATCTCGTCGCGGAACATCGCCCCCTTGATCTGCGCCAGATACAGGCCCAGCAGATACACGGCGGTGATTTGCGCGACGAACGCCTTGGTGGAGGCGACGGCCACTTCCGGACCGGCATGGGTGTAGAGCACGGCATCGGATTCCCGCGGAATCGACGCGCCCTGCGTATTGCAGATGGCCAGCACCTTGGAACCCTGCTCACGGGCGTGGCGAAGCGCCATCAGGGTATCCATGGTTTCACCGGACTGGGAAATCGCCACCACCAGTGTACGCGGGGTGAGGATCGGATCCCGGTAGCGGAACTCGTGCGCGAGTTCCACCTCCACGGGGATGCGCACCCAGTGCTCGATCGCGTATTTGGCCACCTGTCCCGCGTAGCTGGCCGTGCCGCAGGCGATTACGATGATCTTGTCGATCGCCTTGAAATCATGCTCGTCGATATGCACTTCGTCGAGGTCCAGATCGCCGTTGGCGTCAAGGCGCCCCAGCAGCGTACGCTGCACGGCGGCCGGATCCTCGTGGATCTCCTTGTCCATAAAGGAATCCCAACCGCCCTTCTCGGCGGCGGACGCATCCCAATCCACGGTGTAGGTGTGGGGATGCTCAACCACATTGCCGTTGAAGTCGGTGACAACCACCCGGTCGGCGGACACGCAGACAACCTGGTCCTGATCGATTTCCATGGCGCGCTTGGTGTAGGCGACAAAGGCCGCGACATCGGAACCGAGGAAATTCTCCCCGTCTCCAAGCCCGACCACCAACGGCGAGTCATGGCGCGCGCCGACCACGATATCCGGCTGCCTGCAGTCGGTGGCGAGAATGGTGAACGCGCCGTCAAGCATGCGCGCCAGACGGCGCATGGCTTTGAACAGATCCGGATGCCCCTCGTCCTCGATGATCTTGTCGACGATTTTGCCCAGCAATTTGGCGGCCACTTCGGTGTCGGTGCTGGATGAGAAGCGGTACCCCTCGGCCTGCAGATCAAGGCGAAGCTGCGAGGCGTTCTCGATGATGCCGTTATGGATAATCGCCACCTTGCCGTCACGGCTGGTATGCGGATGGGCATTCACATCACTCGGCACGCCGTTGGTGGCCCAGCGGGTATGGCCGATGCCCACGGTGGCGGCCGGCATCGGATCACGTTCGATGCTCTCGACGAGGTTGCTGAGGCGTCCCGCCTTCTTGCGCACCTCGACATGATCCATATCAGGCGAGGACAACGCGACGCCGGCCGAGTCATAGCCACGGTATTCGAGCCGCTTCAAGCCCTGGAGGCACACCTCAAGCGGCTTGCCGCACGCGGTTTGTATCGATCCTGCATATCCTACGATTCCACACATGTCCCCCACCATAACAAACAAAAGGCACGGAAACTCGCACGCATTGCCTCCGGCGCAAAATCCCCGCGTCTCGCGTCCAGCTTGCCGCGCCGCCTCGCCCGACACGGCCGCGGCCTACAGCACATGCTGCAGGAAATCCCTGAAACGAGGCTCCTTCGGGTTGGCGATGATCTCGGGCCCGCCCTTCTCGACCACCACGCCGCCGTCCATGAACACCACCTGGTCGGCGACTTCGCGGGCGAAGCCGATCTCATGCGTCACGCAGATCATGGTCATGCCGGCATCCGCCAACGAGCGCATCACGTTGAGCACCTCGCCCACAAGTTCCGGATCAAGCGCCGAGGTCGGTTCATCGAACAGCATGATCTCAGGCTTCATGGCCAGGGCCCGGGCGATGGCCACACGTTGCTGCTGGCCACCGGACAATTGGGCGGGATAGTAGTCGAACCGGTCGGCGAGCCCGACGCGCGTCAGCTCCTGCACGGCCAGTTCATGCGCCTCGTGCTTGCTCATATGCTTCACATGCACCGGCGCCTCCATCACGTTCTCGATGGCCGTCATATGCGGAAAGAGGTTGAACCGCTGGAACACCATGCCGAGCTTTGCGCGCTGCGCGGCCACCTCCTTGTCGTTAAGCGTCTGCAGCACTTTTTTGCCGCCGCGCGTCACGTATTTGTAGCCGATGAGCTCGCCGTCCACCTCGATCGAACCGCCGGTCAGGGTTTCCAGCTGATTGATGAGGCGCAGCAGGGTCGATTTGCCGGAACCGGACGGTCCCAGGATCACGGTTACCGTGCCGGGCATCACCGTCAGATCGACGCCTTTGAGCACATGCAGCGATCCGAAGGCCTTATGCACGCCGGTCGCCTTGACGGCCGGAACGGTCTCGTTCGCGCGAACGTCGTCGCCGTTGGATTCAGTCATGGGTCAGTCTCCTTCAGGCATTCAGCCCGGTGAATGCGGCTTGGTTGATTTTGCTCACATCGTCTTTTGGCTCGCCGTCCGATTTGCCCGGCCACGCCGGCTCATACGGCGGCTGCTTGCCCTTGACCCCCACGGGACGGGCGTTGAAGCCCTTGCCGAAGTGCTTCTCGAGCTGTGACTGCAGGACCATCATGATCGAGGTGATGAGCAGATACCAGATGCAGGCCACGATCAGCAGCGGAATCGGCTTGTAGGTGCGGTTGGCGATGGCATTGGTCATATACTGCAGATCAAGCGTGAACGGCACGGCCAGCACCAGCGAGGTGCTTTTGAGCATGCCGATGGTTTCATTACCGGTCGGCGGAATGATGATGCGCATGGCCTGGGGCAGGATGATGCGCCGCATGATCAGCACACGGCTCATGCCCAGCGCCTTGGCCGCCTCGCTCTGACCGGCGTCAACCGCCTCGAGTCCGGCGCGCACGATCTCGGACAGATATGCGGCCTCATTGAGCGCCAGACCGATCCAGGCGGCGTTGAACGCTGTGACGACCACCGCCGAGTCAATGGACCAGAAGGACACGTCGGTGAAGGGGATGCCCAGCGAAATCTTCGGGATCAGCACGGAGAACAGGCCCCAGAACACCAGCTGGGTGTACACTGGCGTGCCGCGGAAGAACCAGATGAAAAACCAACTCACGCCGCGAAGCACCGGGTTGATGGACTTGCGCATCACCGCGAGTATCACCGATAGGACAATCGCCACGACCATGGAGATCACGGTCAGCAGCAGCGTATACCCCACGCCTTCCAGCACGCTCTCATTGAACAGGTATTTCCAGACGGTCGGCCAGTCGAGCCGCTCGTTGGTGACCATCCCCTGCACCAGCATCGCAGCGAGCAGCGCCACGATGACGGCCGCCACAACGGGGCCGGTGCGTCTCACCGGCAGCGCCTTGATACGATTCGGGATGTCGAGTCCCCGACCATCCACTTCCTTCTTCGCCATTATCGGCTCCTCTTGCTTGTCGATCGGACGCCCCTCATCCGGAACGACCCCCACTGGGCGCCCAGCCTAATGCCGCTCTGCTACGACAACGTAAACCGGGCCGGCCACGCTGTGCACGCGGCCGGCCCGGTCATTCATCGCGACTGGGATCAGTCGGCGGCGGGATTGATCTCGGCGGTGTCCACGGCGCCGGATTCGACGCCCCACTGCTTGAGGATCTTCGTGTAGGTGCCGTCCGCCATCAACTTGGCCATGGCCTTCTGCACGGCCTCGTCCATCTGGGTGTCGCCCTTCTTGATGGCAATGCCCTGCTTGGCGACGCCGACGGCCTCGCCGACGGATTCAATCTGGCCACCGGTCTGAGAAATGGCGTAGCCGGCGACCGGGGAGTCGGCGTAGAAGGCAACGGCCTTGCCGGTCACCACATTCGTGGTCACATCAGTCTGCAGCTTGGAGGAAAGGACCTCGATCTTCTTGTCGGCCGGGCAGGACTGGTTCGCCTCGTTGACTTCCTCCTCCTGCGTGGTGCCGGTCTGCACGGCGATCTTCAGGCCGCACAGATTCGAGGGATCGAACTTGGTCGGGTTGCCCTTCTGGACGGCCCACGTGGAGCCGGCCTTGTAGTAGCTCACAAAGTCCACGGCGGCTTTGCGCTCATCGGTGATGGTGAAGGAGGAGATGCCAAGGTCGTATTTGGACCCAACGGACGGGACGATCGAGTCAAAGGTGGAGGTGACCGTCTCGGGTTCAAGGCCGAGCACCTTGGCCAGCGCCTTCGTCAGATCGATATCGTAGCCGATGGCGGTCTTGTTGTCGTCAGCCAGGAACTCGGCCGGCGCGTACGAGGTGTCGGTGCCGACGGTGAGCTTGCCGTCGGACTTCACCGAATCGGGCACCAAGGCGGCAATGGCGTCGTCCTTGGTCACACCGCTTAAATCGGTGCCCTGCGCGGAGCCATTGCCCGACGCGCTCGACGAGGACCCCGCGGCGGCGGAATCGGACGAATCGGTGGTGCCGCAGGCCGCGACGGACAACAACATGACGCAGCTTGCCGCTGCGGCGATGAATGGCTTGATCTTCATGACTGCTTCCTCTCATATCGACCCGGGAAGGATCCACCGGGCTTTCAAGGAGAGAGAATAAAGACGCTATGCTACAGCTAGGTTAATCCTCGATGAATCGCATGGACCGAATGGACCATCGTCATCCGCGACGCATGTTCCTGTAGCGCATGATGCGCAGCGCCTCGCGCTTGTCCTGCTCCTCGCGCAACGCCTGTCGCTTGTCGAACTCGCGCTTGCCCCGCGCCAGGGCGATCTCCGCCTTCACCAGGCCGTCTTTGAAATACAGGCTGATCGGCACAATCGTGTAGCCCTTCGCCTCGATTTGGCGGCTCAGCTTGGCGATCTGCGCAGCATGCAGCAGCAGCTTGCGCTTGCGCTTGGGAGCGTGGTTGTTCCATGTGCCGTTGAGGTATTCGGGGATATTCGCGTTCTCCAGCCACATTTCGCCGCGGCGGTCGATCGAGATGAACGATTCGGCCAGTGAGGCGCGCCCCTCGCGCAGCGACTTGACCTCGGTGCCCGTCAGAGACAGCCCCGCCTCGTATGTATCCTCCAACGTATAGTCATGCCGCGCCCTTCGGTTCTGGACAATGATCTTGGTGCCCCGTTCCTTCATTGCATCCTCTTCTCCACCGCTGGGCGGCATTGCTTACGACTGCGCCGCTCCGCCGGCCTGCGCATCTCCTGCGTCCTGCGTCGCGCGGCAAAACGATTACAATACCATAAACCGGCCTCCACCACGTCGGCGGAACGGTTGGAGCCGGTTATGGACGTCTTGGCATCCCGGCAATCGGCAATGCGTGCGATCAGTAATGAATGTACTGGTAGTTGCCGGTATCGTACACGGTCATCCAGTGGGCGCGGCCCTGCCAGATGGATCCGCATTCGGAAATCAACACCGATCCGTCAGCGTTCACACGCTCGACAATCGCGACGTGGCCGTAGATCGGACTGTGGCCCAACTGACCGCGCTGGAACACCATAATGGCGCCGACATGCGGGGTGCGATTCACCAGATATCCGTAACTGCGGGCACTGTCCGCCCACATATAGCCATTGCCGAACTGCGTGCCGACCGGCAGATTCAGCGCATGCCGCCGGTTATACGCATACCATGTGCACTGGCTCCAGGGATAGGTGCTCGAATAATCGTGCGTGGCGTGCCCGTAGCAGGTGCTGGAATAAGGCGCGCAATTGCCCGGCACCGAATAATTCATGCCGCTGGCGGTGCCGCCACTGTTGCTGCTCGCCGGACGGCTGGAGGACGAGCTGCTGCCGGAGCCGCCACTGGAGCCGCCGGAGCCGCCGCCTGAATTGCCTTTGTTGGAACTGGACCCACCCGAGCTGGACGAGGAGCTGCCGCCATCCTGCCCCGCGGCGGCGTTCTTGGCGGCCTGGGCGGCGGACGCCTTGCGCTGTGCCTCCAGTTGCTCGTTATATGAGTCGATCTGCGATTTCATCATCACGATTTCGGCCGCTTCCTTGGCCGTGGCATCCTTCAGCTCGCTTTCTCGCTGTTCCAACGCCTCACGCTTTTTATCACCCTCCTCGCGCAGGGCGTTCAGCTCCTGTTGCTTGGCCTGGGCATCGGCAGCGGCCTGCTGGGCGGTGGCGGACTCCTGATCGGCCTTGGCCTTCATTGTGGTGATCTCCTGCTCGATGGCTTCAAGACGCTGCTTTCGGTTCATCGAGGTACTCAGTGTGACGGCGGCGTCATTGGCGGCGTTCGACTCGGACCGGGTCACCGCAGCGTCGGCCTGCATCTTCTGCACAAAATCATCGGCGGTGGATGCGTTGGTCACCACATCCATCACTTTGGAGGCATTGGAACCGTGGAAGCTCTCACGGGCCAGCTGGGCGACCGAGGCCTTGGCGTCATCATAGTCGGCGCCGGTCTGCGCTATCTTCTCCTCAAGATCCTGTTTGTCCTTCGTGGCCGCCTTCAGGCGCTCGGCCGCGGCGTCGGCCGCAGCTTTGGCGGTTTCGGCCGCAGCATTGGCGGAATCCACCGCAGCCTCCGCGGCGGGAATCTGGTTCTCCACCAAATCGCTCAGCGCGAGGATCTGATCCTGCAGATCCGCACTCACGCCAGCCAACTGAGACTTGAGCTCATTCGCCGAGGCGACCTTCTGCTGGTATTCGGAATAGCTGGGCACGGCCTGCGCCTCGTCTACTCCCCGGGACATAACGGCCAATCCGGCAGTCAGCAGTGTGGAGGCGCACAGTGTCCATCCGATCACCGCCTTGATGCGTTGCTCTACGATCATCGATCAACCCCTTACTTGGTCATATGCGGTCCGATTGTACAGAATGAACCTGAAAGTCGACGCTCTACGCCTTGAGATATCTTCTCAGTGAAACCGCCGAGGCCAGGGCGGACAGCACCAGAGCCCCGACGATCAGCACCGGCGCGGTCAGCATCACCGTGACCTGATTGACGAACGGCATCCAGGTGACGGTGTTGGCCAGCCAGTTGGTGATGAACACCCTGACAATCACGCCAAGCGCCACCACCGACAGCACGGATCCAAGCAGCGACGCGAACATGCCCTCCAGGATGAACGGCAGCCGAATCGTCCAATTCGAGGCGCCGACCAGCCGCATGATTTCGGTTTCGTTGCGTCTGGATGCGGCCGACATGCGGATCGTGGTGCCGGTCAGCAGAATGGCGACCACAACCATCACCCCTGCCAGCACCACCGTCACCGCCGTGGCGCGATTGAGCGCATTGAAGATCGGATCGAAAATCTGCCGCTGGTCGACCACTTCCTCGACGCCGTCACGGCCGTTGAGCACTTCGGAAATCGCCTGGTACTTCGTCGGATCGTTGAGCTTGACCCGCAGGGAATCCTGCATGTCGGCCGCCGACAGGGTGCGGCCGTTATACTCGCCGTTCGGGTATTCCTTAAGGAAGGTGTCGTTGTAGAACTGATCCTTGCTCACATAGGTGATGTTGCCCACGTCGTTGGGCAGCTCGTCGTACAGGAGGTTGATGGTATCCGCGATCTCCTGCTGCGTGGGGGACTTGCCGGATGCGCAGGACGCCGCCTGGCTGGTGCCATCGGGGCAGAAATACACCACCACTTCCACCTGATCGTACCAAGTGCCTTTGGCCTTGGTGATCTGCGCCTGCATCAGCACCGAGGCACCGATGAACAGGAACGAGATGAAGGTGACCAGCATCACCGACAGGATCATGGAACCGTTGCGCCGAAGGCTGGTCCAAGTCTCGGACAAAATGAAACGTGCTCTCATATGCTTTCTTTTCCTAAGGCTTATTCGAAGACTCGCTCGCGGACCTACTCGCCCTGTTGGTCATGGACGGCGCCGCCATCCGTCTCATCATCCCCGCCATTCCCGTCATTCGGAGCGGCATGCGCCGAGGACGATTCCTCCGCATGCAACTGCGCGGGCGGCGCCGGAGGAGCGGGCGGCGTCAATGGAACCGTCTGCTCCGCAACATTGGCAGCCTGGTCGTCCGTCGAATCCGGCTCGGAGACCTTCAGTCCCTTGCCCCAGGTCAGCGTGGTCTCGACTGGCTGGAACACCTCGCCATACCGGCCGGTACGCCCCGAATGCACGGAATGGGCCAGACGGGCAATGCCGTCGTCGCCGTGTTCGGCGGCGTTCAACGCATCGGAAACCGCCTTGACGCCACCGGCGGCCTGCGCATCAGCCGTATGACCGGCCTGCGAGACATTGAGCGCCTCCACGTTCGAAATCGCCGCGGGATTGGTATCGGAGCCTTCCGGCAGGCTCAACTCGGCGGCCGGGGTGCCGTCACCGTGAATCGCCTCATGCGATTTGCTCGCCACTTCGGCATCGGGGAAGTACAGTGCGGAATCATACGACCCGCGGGCCTCGTCACGCATGATCCTGCCGGCCTTCAGCTCCACCACGCGTTTGCGCATGGAGTTGACGATCTCCTCGTTATGCGTGGCCATCACAATCGTGGTGCCGGTGCGGTTGATCGCGTCCAGCACCTCCATAATGCCCAGGCTGGTGGTCGGATCGAGGTTGCCGGTGGGCTCGTCGGCCAGCAGAATCTGCGGATGGTTCACATAGGCCCTGGCGATGGCCACGCGCTGCTGCTCCCCACCGGACAACTCGTGCGGATAGTTGCCCTCCTTGCCTGTCAGTCCCACCGTTTTCAGCACCTGCGGCACCAGGGACTTGATGGTCGATCGACGCGTGCCGATCACCTCCAAGGCGAACGCCACATTCTGCCACACGGTTTTATTGGGCAGCAGCTTGTAATCCTGGAAGATAAAGCCGATGGAACGCCGGTACTGGGGGATCTGCCGGGCGGGAAGTCTGCGCAGATCATTACCAGCCACCCTGATCTCGCCTTCGGTGGCCTCCTCCTCACGCAGCAGCAGGCTCAGCAACGTGGTTTTGCCGGATCCCGAAGCGCCCACAAGGAACACGAAATCACCGCGGTCAATGTTCAACGTGACGTTGTCCAGGGCGGGACGTGATCCTTTCGGATAGATCTTGCTGACCTTGTCCAGCGAAATCAATGCCATATTCCCCTCATTTCCTTGGCTGTGACCTTATCGACTGTGACCTTGCCCGGCTTCCCACTACTCCTCGGCGGCCGCGCGGCGCTGCTGGTGTCGCCAGCGGATGCCAGCGGTGATGAAGTCGTCGATGTCACCGTCGAACACGGCCTGGGTCTGGCTGGTTTCGCAACCGGTGCGCAGATCCTTGACCATCTGGTACGGATGCAGCACGTAGGAGCGCATCTGGTCTCCCCAACTCGCCTTGATATCGCCGGCGAGCTCCTTCTTCTTCTTGGCCTCCTCTTCGTGGCGCAGCACCAGCAGCCGGGACTGCAGCACGGCCATGGCGGCGGCGCGATTCTGAATCTGCGAACGCTCGTCCTGCATGGTCACCACCAGGCCGGTGGGCAAATGGGTGATGCGGACGGCGGAGTAGGTGGTGTTCACGCCCTGGCCGCCGGGACCGGAGGAGCAGTAGGTGTCCACCCGAATGTCGCTGTCCGGAATGTCGATATGGTCGGTCGCCTCGACCAGCGGCACCACTTCCACGGCCGCAAAGCTGGTCTGCCGGCGACCCTGGTTGTCGAACGGACTGATGCGCACCAGACGATGCGTGCCGCCCTCCACGCTCAGGCGGCCATATGCATATGGAGCATCCACCTGGAACGTGGCGGATTTGATGCCGGCCTCCTCGGCATAACTGGTATCCATCACTTTGGTTTTGAAGCCCTGCCGCTCACAGTAGCGCAAATACATGCGCAACAGCATCTGGGCGAAATCGGCGGCATCCACGCCACCGGCGCCGGAACGGATCGTCACCACGGCGCTGCGCTCGTCATATTCGCCGTCAAGCAGCGTCTGAATCTCAAGATCGTCCAGGTCCTTGCCGATCGCGCCGATCTCGGCCTGCGCCTCGCTCAGGGAATCGGCGTCGGCCTCCTCCTTGGCCAGCTCCACCAGCGTTTCGACGTCATCTATGCGCTGGGACATGTCGGTGAGTTTTTTCAGCTGCGACTCCGCGGCCGACAGCTTGCTGGTCACCTTCTGCGCATTGTCCGGGTTGTCCCACAGTCCGGGAGCGCTGGCTTCGACCTCAAGATCCTTGATCTGGGCTTTGAGCCGCTCAACATCCAGCGCCTCGGCAATGGTGTCGTATTTGCCGCGCACCTCGCCGATCGCCTGGGAAAAATCAAATTCTGCCATCTCAACCACCATACATTTCTTATTCTTGAAAACCGCTGATTACCGTCGTGCGCTCCATGCGATGCGACACCGTTCCCTCGCCAAATTCGGCGCCGGCCCGGCCTTTCAGTCATCGATGAATCAGCCGAGCGCGAACGGCACGCCATTCGGACGCGTCATCAGGCGCCGTGTCAAAGACCCGTCACCACAACGGGAACCACCAGGCTGCCCAGCAGCGCGATGGCGACGACCAGGCACACCACGCGCGCAATGGCGCGACGGCGTTCCTGGCGCCCCCGTCGTTCCTGCTGTTCTTGGCTCATGCTGGCCTATCCTACCCAATCCCCCTGTCAACGCGGATCCCAGCGTATGGCAACTGTTACAAAGCATTGGCACGCCGACCGACTGTGACCGGCCGCGCCAACGACTTCGGCGGCCGTGCGAGCCTGCCCGATCGCCGAATTACTTGTGGTAGGGCTCATGGGCGTTGATCTTGCAAGCCCGGTAAATCTGCTCAAGCAGTATCACGCGCATCAGCTGATGGGGGAACGTCATCTTCGAAAAGCTCAGCAGGTAGTCGGCCCGCTGAAGAATCGCGTCGTCCAGCCCAAGCGAGCCGCCGATGATCAGCTGGATGTGGCTCACCCCGCGCACACCCAGCCGCTCAATGTGCGCGGCCAATTCCTCGGAGCTCAGCTGCTTGCCCTGGATCGCAAGTGCAATCACGTACGCGCCATCGTCGATGTGCTTGGCGATGCGCTCCCCCTCAATGGCTTTGATCCGGCGCTCAAGGCCTTCCGGGGCGTGGTCCGGCGTTTTCTCGTCGGAGACTTCCACAATGCGCAATTTGCAATATCGTCCCAGCCGCTTGGAATATTCAGCGATCGCCTCGCGCAGATACGACTCCTTGACCTTGCCAACGGTAATCAGCGTAATGTTCATACCCTCTATTGTGCGTCTTGAACGCGCAAAGGCTTGTGGACACTCCGATTACGCATGCTTTCGCCGTTCCGTAGGGCTGATTTTCAGGACTGCAAGGGTCTACTTCTATTCCGTAGGGCTACTGGCTCAGTAGAGACGTCCCGAAAACGGCTTAACCACGTGACGGTTCCACCGTTCTCAGGCAGTTTGTCCCATCCAGACAGCCCCACGGAATAGAAGTAGACCTCGTCAAAGTCCAAAATCGACCCTACGGAACGCAATTCCGGAATAGCTCAGTCCGAAAACGTCGGTTCAGTTCTTGTGCAGCTTGGCATTGAGCTCGATGCCCACCTTGCGGTAGCGGGCTTCGATGCGGCCGTTCACCGAGTTGCGGATGAACAGGATGTTGTTCTTGCCGGACAGATCGGCGCCCTTCACCACGTCAAGGGGCTCGCCAGCCGCCGCCTTGGCCTTGTCCCAGATGGTGACCTTGGTACCGGCGGTGACATACAGGCCCGCTTCAACGGTGCAGTTGTCACCCAGCGAAATGCCGATGCCGGCGTTGGCGCCCAGCAGGGAATGCTCGCCAATGGAGTTCTTGAGCTTGCCGCCGCCGGACAGGGTGCCCATAATCGAGGCGCCGCCGCCGATGTCGGAGCCATTGCCCACCACAACGCCCTGCGAGACGCGGCCTTCGACCATGGAAACGCCGAGCGTGCCGGCGTTAAAGTTCACGAATCCGGCGTGCATCACGGTGGTGCCCTCGGACAGGTGCGCGCCCAAACGCACGCGGTCGGCGTCGCCGATGCGCACGCCGGAAGGCACCACGTAGTCGATCATGCGCGGGAACTTGTCGACGGACAGCACGTTCACGCTCACGCTCGGCACCACGGCGGGCAGCCCGGCACCACGGGCGACCGACAACGCGGCATTGCGCGCCGCGTTCTCCACATCAAGCTTGCGCAGCGCGAAATCCTCGACCGCGAACGGACCGTAATTGGTCCACACCACGTTGTTGAGCTTGCCGAAGATGCCGTCCAGGTTCAGCGTGTTCGGCTTGGCCAGGCGCATGCTCATCAGATGCAGGCGCAGATAGGCGTCGGCGGCATCCGCAATCGGCTCGTCAATCCTGCTGACCGTGAACACCGGCACGCGCTTGACGCCACGGTAATCAGGCTCGTCGTATGCCAAGGAGCCGAAATTGTGTTCTCCCTGCTGGCCGGGAATCGGCGCCTCGCCGATCGTCAATTTCGGATACCACACATCCAGGGTGTTGCCGGCGGCATCCACGCTCGCCAAACCCCATCCGTACGCCGTACGCGATTCACTCATCAGTCGTTTCCTTCCGTCATCGGGACGTTCTCCCGTATCACCATACCCGTTTTATTGCGCAATGCCCCACAATGCTCATCGCATACGGGCCAAACGCGGCAATGCGCTTGGGGTGGTCAGCATCGAGGCGGCCATCACTCCCAACGACAACCCGCACAGCACAATGACGGCACAGCGAACGGGACCGTCCGTCACCATGGCCATCGCATCCGCAACCGATTGTGCATCCGGCGCCAACGCCGCGGCCAACGCGCCCAAAGCCGCTAATGCGGACGGCAGCGACCAACCCAACGTCCAACCGAGCATTTTCAACACCACCTGCGGCCGGGACGCGCCGAACTGACGCAGCATCGCCAACTCCGTTTTCCGCTGCAGCACGATCGCAACCCCTACGCCAGCCGCAAGCACCGCCGCGGGAATGACCACCAACCGGGAGACGCGCCCGGCATAATCCGCGGAGCTGGGCGGATCCCCCGGAAGCAGCGGATTCAGTTTGGTTGGCATGGGCACGGACGTTCCCGGAGCTTGGATTCCGGCGTCGGAAACCACCGCGTTCAACGCGTCCCGCACGGTGGATGTCATGGGCCAGGCCCGCACCCAGCACGAATCGAACATGGTGCTCAGTTCCGTAACGGGAGTGTCCAGCATGATCGTGCTCGCGTACTGCGGCAGACGGCCGTCGTTCGGCCAGTCGAAGGTGCCGGTGACCCGAATGTGATCCCCCGCATGCGTCACCAGATCGTCCCCGGCGCCCAAGTCGAGACGTTCCCCCACCTTCGTCGATATCACGAACCCGTCATCGCCTTCAATATCCAGCACCTCATGGGCGCCGCTGGTGACCTCGTAGGCCATATAGGGCGCGTCCGGCAACGAGATGGGTGTGACCGCATCGGCCCCACGCATCGCCATCGCCCCCTCAACCCCGGCAATGGACGTCAACGCGGCGCAATCAGAACCGCGTATGCCCTTGGGGGCGCTGATCGTCAGAATATCGCCGCCCGCCTCGCGATACGCCCACGCAGTATCGCTCATCTGCCGCACGGCAAGCGCGTCAGCGCCTCCGCACAGCAGTATGACCGCAATCAGCACGCACGACCATATCGCCGGATTGCCTACGTCGCTGCGCAGATCGCGCCAGGCTTCCGAAAGAGGCCAACGCCACGATGCGTTACGATGCCTGCCCATGAGGCACCTCCTCCTGCGCCTGTCCGAGATCGATGACGTCGTCGCATGCATCGCGCAGTTCGAGATCGTGGGTCGCCACCACCACGATGGTGCCGTTCATGGCCAGCCCGCGAATATGTGCGATCACCGTGCGCGCGCTGTTGCGGTCCAGCGACGCGGTGGGCTCGTCCACCAACAACAGGTCGCATCGCGTGGCCGCCGCCCGCGCAAGCATCAGCCGTTGGGCCTCACCGCCCGAAAGGCTGCCGTAGTCATGATCAGCAACGTCTTCCAACCCGAATTGCGCGAGGATATGCATCGCCTCCGTCTCCGCAATGTCGCGAGGGGTGCCTTTGACCAGCAACGGCAACGCCACGTGGTCAAGAACGCCGCGTTTCGCCACGCCGAGCGGCAACTGCGGCACCCAGTTCACCACGGAAACCTCGTCCCGCTCCACGCTGCCCTCGGTGGGTTCCAGCCATCCCGCAAGGATGGCGAGCAGGGTGCTCTTGCCCGAGCCCGATGGTCCGATCAGCGCGTGAATGCGACCGGCAGTCAGTCGCGCCTCAAGATGCCGGAACAGAAAATCGCCAGCCACATAAGCATGGCCCAAATCATGCAGCAGTACGCACGGGCCACTCAATACCGTTGCGCTGGAGCTGGAACCGTCCGATTGCAGTCTCCCGGCAACCGCCACGCCGCTCATGAGCAATCACCGGCTCGGGGGTCAAGGCGCACAAAACCGGCGGGAATGCCGCCGTCCCGAGCGTTCTGCACATAGGTACGACCCAGCATCGAGCCCACAATGGTGACGGGAACGGTGGTGTCCGCGCCGGTGTCTTCCGAAGCCTCATTCGTCACGACAATGCAAGCCTGCACCGCCCCTGTCGAGACATCGGCCCCGCCCATTGTCCCAATCGCCGCAGCCGGCACCACGCCAACCGTCACGGGGTTCTTCAGCACCCACTGCACGTTCACCTGCCGCACCCCGGACTGGTTCGCCGCCGACTGAATGAATGCGCTGGAGCGTGAAAAAGCGGTCAGATCGCCAACCGCGCCCTGGGCGTCGATGTCAATCGTCGCGTCGCCAGCTTGGATCACCCGCTCCCCGGCGGCAGCCCCCGTCGGCAGCGATTGTGCCTGGGCGCTCGAGGCCATGTCGGGCAGTTGTGCAATGGGCTGGCTGGCGCCGATCATCTGCCCCACCGGCGCCGGGCACCCAGAAACCTTCACCCCGTCCGCAGGCAGCCACGCGGCATCGCTTACGGCAATCACGTTGACATTCTTGTCAAGAGGCGCTCCCGCATTGGCTGAGGCCTGCTTGAAGGCCGCAATGGTGGCCTCGGTTACCGCATTGCCGCTGACCTCTCCCACGCCCAATGATTTCAGCGCATTGTTCAACGATTCGGCGTCACTGCCAGTATCGCCGACTTTCAGACTGCGCCACAACGGCTCGGCCGTGGCCAGCATCATCACCGCCCTGCCATCGATGTTCATCAACGACTGTCCGGATTTGAGTTCCGCTCCCGGTTTGCAATTCGACGACGTCACCATGCCGGACCTCGGAGCGACCACCGGTGCCATCGACACCTCCTCCGCATTGATCGTAACGGATCTGGCATCGTTGACCTGCTGCGTTTCTATGGCCGCGCTTGCGTTCGGATTGGCATCAGCCAGCACCTTCGGAGGATGCGGCGCCAGCACTATGGCGGTGCCACCCACGCCGATGAGCAAACAGGCCACGGCGATAACCGCCGTCATCTGCTTGCCGATGGCGAACCGCCGTTTCGAGGCGGTAATTCCACTACCTCGCTGCACTGTGTTCCTGGCAGAGCCCGCTGGCCACTTGTCGCCATCACCCCGCTGCGCTTTGTTACCGAATATCCGCCCCATGGTATCCTCCGATCCTCACTGATCATGAGAAAGCTCCCTTAGGCATGATCATAGTCGTCCCGGTAATTCGGCGCAGTAAACTGCACAACATATTCGCCCGACTTTCCCCGACGACTTCCGTTTTCGTGAAGATCAGGACCGGCTACCGTCCCTTCAGCGGGGAATCCGAGATGTTGTGCAATGGGTCCGTCCAGCATGTGTCCCACACCGGGAACCGGGAATCCTTCGAACCCGTCGGATTGCCATTGACATACGGATTACCACCCGACCTGCGCACACGGTTGAACTCGTCAAACGACATCGCACCGTCCACCAGGCCACGCTCCCGATAGCACTCAAACCGGTACGGTTCCAAATCAACATCCTCCGGATTATACAAAGCCTGGTAATAATACAAGACCACCAAGTCGTAACCCGTATCAAGCCCGCATTCGCGGAACGCCGACTTAACACGGGGATCATCCCCCGGCATGGTATCTCCATTGGAGACGCCCACGCCACCGTCCTTGTAGAACCAGTAGTCCCTGTTGGGCTGGAACCCGTACTTCGCATAACACCCCACGGCACGGCCCTCCAAATCATTCATCTCACCGGCGGTGATCACCCTGTCATCAAGGACCGCACGCACCACGTCAACATAGGCACCTCCGCGTTGAAGGCTCACCTCTATCTTCCGCATGTACCCGTCCGCGATCGGCACCGAATCCACATACTGCGCATACTCCGAACGAACCCGACCACCCGGAGGCGGCGCAACGCCATCATCGGAACCGGCACCGCAACCCGACAACACAAGCAACAAGCCAACCAATACAGCCACACGGCGAACCACTCCCGTCCCAACCACCGCAGCCTCCCCTCCGCCCGCAACAGCGCGGACCAACACGACGGCATCACCAACGACACCACCCCTCAAACCAGTCTAAAACCAGCAACCACAACCCCGCAACCAGCCAACTTCCGCCACCGTGAAGACACCAATGAAAAACCGTTCAACGCCAAACCCCCGGCAACGCACCAACCTCGTACACACCGCCACGCATTCCCCGGCAACGCCCCGGAACCCGTCTTCTCTCCCACCCGACATGCTTCCAACACTTTGGAGTAGCCCGACTTTCAATGCGCCCATAGATTGCCAAGCCTCTGAGGCATCGCATGATTCTGCTTGCCGGAATCAGTCACGCGGCCACTCACGGCCAAACCTACAAGATTCAAGCTCAGCATGAGTACATATACGTCGCAACAACACGTGACGCGGCGTCACCTTGTAAACAACTAACACGTCGTCACAAGCATGGCATTCCATATAACCAGTCATGCACCCACGACGATGCGACAGCACATGTGGCGAGCAAGATTCAGGAACAACGCCATACACTGCCAAATAGTCATACACAAGATCGTATACAATCTCAGCACGACCCGGATCAAACCGCATAAGACGTGCCATATCGGCGTCGAAGTCGGCGTGAAAACTAATATCACGCACCGACCGCCCCCGACATGATTCTACGCATATGCTCGCCAGCATCTTCACGACTGGCAAACGTCACATAACCCTCGGGGACTTCATCATTGCCGCCAGCGGCATACCCGGCAAGATATGCGCTAAGCAACGACGTAAGATTATCGCCACGTCTGTCAGCTACAACTTCAGCGGCTTTATAAACCGGCAAAGACTCTATAGCAGTCATAGCACACCACCTTTCTCTTTGGACGCCGATTATATCGTCTGAACCTTAGTGTTTGGGCCTAGCCGGCCTACGAGACGTTAATCGTCAGCCGTAATCAGGTATGACCATCATGACACGCACAGCACTCCGGCGTGGATGAACGCCTTGTACTGGAAGAAGCTCAGAGATGACGCCACCACCTGACCACCTCTCACCCACATTAAACAACGAAAGGCCATACATACACAACGTTAGGGCAAATCACTAATAAAGCGACCAGTAAGCAAAACCCCCTACGCATACAGGCTACCGCCCCTTCAACGGGGAATCCGAGATGTTGTGCAGCGGGTCAATGGTACACGCATCCATCAGTTCGGACTGCGAACCGGACCGGGGTATCTCCTTGAGCACGCGCTGCGAAGACCTCAGACGCTCATACTCCTCATACGAGTAATCCTCCAGCAGAAAACCATGCTCCTGATAACACCGGAACCGATACGGACCCAAATCAACATTATCCGGATTCCACCACATCTCGTGGTATAACCTTTTCAGCTCACCATAACCATTGTCATATATGCATTCGTTGCTGATGGCAAACGTCTCCTCATTGGAATGCCCCTCATCGTTCATGGCAAGGCCGCCGCCGTCCTCACTCAGGTAGAGGTTCACCCCGGGCTTATACCCATACTTCGCAAAACAGCCAAGCGCACGCGACTCCAAATCATTCATCTCATCGGCGGTGATCACACCATCAGCCAACACCGCACGCATCGCATCCACCTCGCCGGCAGACCCCGAGGCAGCCTTGCTGGACATAATCCTATCAATGTACTGCCGCCATGCCGGACCGACCTCCACCGAACGCTCATACCCCATGTACACCGACTGATAGCCATCCATGACATGATCCAAACGAATCGAACCATCCGCAGCAACCGACCCCTCACCACCAGCCGAACCGACAGAACCTACACCGCAACCCGACAACACAAGCAACAAGCCAACCAACACAGCCACACGGCGAACCACTTTCATAGCAAACCCCCACTTCCAAACTGTCTGGCTCCGATACCGCTTACGCAGCAATGGAGCCAGACAGTCTATAACCAATCAATCAAATGTTCAGAACACGATGGTTCCCCACGGGTTGATCGCAGGCAACAAATCATCCACCACATAGTCACAGCTGCCGCCGATCTCGGCAACCTTAGTACGACCGGCATCTTCGTTGATCTTGAAGCAAGCAGGATCCGATCTGCTATAGGGATACTGCTTATGCCCTTGAAGATTCCAGTTGCTGCCGATCTTGAACCAATGTTGGATACCGTTATCGCAGGTGTTATTCATCGCATACCGGTGGTCACCGATCGGGGCAGGGGTATCCTCCTGGTAATACGAGCATGAACGCGATGACTTCCCCGACTTTGCATAATGCAGGGTCGCAGGCGAACCAGCCGGAGGGGTCGCGGCCGACGCGCCCGGCGACGACACCACGCACACCGACAACGCCAGCA
>DBKS01000060.1:60201-62139 GCA_002298605.1 Bifidobacterium sp. UBA744
CAGCAACGCCAACAACCTCGCCAACCCGGGGCGACCCCGAACACTTACACCAACCATCGCAATTTCCTTTCCGCCCGCAACATCGCAGGCCAATCATGGCGGCATCACCAGCGACGCCACCTGACATCAAGCCTAAAACCAGCAACCACAGTCCTGCAACCAGCCAACTTCCGCCTCCGTGAAGATCAACCCACTCACATAAGCAGACACACTCATCGCAATCCCAAGGAAGCGTCGCACACGTGCCATGCTGGGAATGAGCAGCATCAAAAAACAAAGGAGCCCGCATGCGCATCGCAGCAACACTACTAATCTACGCTCTGGTAGTTCCGGCATCGACACCGGAATTCGATTCCAACGCGAGCGAATTCCCGACCGTATCCGCTACCGCGATCTCAACCTATGTGTACTGCCCGCCGTGGCTCCAATGGCTTTGCAAGCCCAAGCCTTAACTCTTTGGCTGCTCAGTCGGCAGCCATGCGAAGCACTTCCAGCTGCCGGAATCCCGATCACCGTCGGCGGCCCACTGAAAAGACCCGCCGAGTTCCTCGAACATCCGACGGCGGGTCCGCAATCCCTGGCCGCCGCCCATAACTTGGTCCGAAGAATCGGCATGCGCCATGTGACCGCCCGCAGTGCGATGCCAGCGGCACACTTCGCTGATCTCGATGCGCCCATCGCCGCTGCGCACCGATATCTCATAGCGAAGCTCCTGAGGATCGGCATGCTTGCGGATGTTGGCGCACAACTCATCCAGCAACAACCTCGTCGCCTCGTATTGCCTCCGGCCAAGCGCAATACCCTGCAATTGCGAAACAGCGCAGCGACCCGAATACCCCAGACCATGCAATCGCCGGTCCAATGCTCCGGCGTATTCAGCCAACGGCAGCCGGTCTTCGTCCGAAGTTTCAGGAGCATGACTGGGCTCAGACAACTCGTTGACCACATTGTGCACGCAATCAATCACCTGCAGAATCTGCCCGTTCAGATCGTCAAGCATCTCGCGCTGCCCGGGATCCTCGCTCAGGCGACGACGCCGCTGCACATCCCGAGCGAGCAGCGACAACCGACCACTCACCTCGTCATGCATGTGAATGGCCACACGAGTCCGCTGCAATGCAAGTTCCAGCCGGTGCTGGCTTTCCCTCAGTTCCTCGGTTTTACGTCTCTTCCGCAATGCATATCCGGCAACGGTCGACAGCGTGAAGCATATGGCAAAGAACGGCAAGCTATCGAACCCAACACCATAGCCGGTCCAAGTCTGCACGACCTGGAACAGCAGGGTGGCGCCCAGCATCGTTGCAGCCAAGGCCGTCGAGGCATAGCAGCCGACGAAACCCAGCGCCAGCAAACCTCCCCACAGCAAAGACGGACCGGAATACCCCGGGATAAAATCGGCAACATAGCCCACAGCCAGCAGCAGGCATCCCGCCTTCACAGGCCAGCGAACCATCGCCAGCAAACACACAAGGTGCAACAGCGCCACCAGCCATTCGACCCACCCGGCCGGAATCAATATCGTTGTTTCCCAAACCGTTACGGCGAACGCCACAGACACCAATGCCATGCGTCCCGCGGCAAGCCCTCTGGCGGAGCAGAACCGCCGGAATGCCGCCAGCCACGCCGACACTCCCAGCATCCTCCCGCGAAATCCGGCAAAACCACCGCGTCTGCGCTCAGACACGTCTCCTCCCATTCCGCTCATCGCCAAACCACCGGACCAGCGCCTGCCACCGCGTATGAGCGCCGAGCTTGCGCATCGCAGTCTGCACGTGCTTACGCACCGTGTCACGGCCCACACCGAGCTCCCGAGCTATGTCCTCATCGCCAAGGCCGTCGCCGAGCAAACCCATCACCTGCTCCTCGCGCAGCGACAGCAGCCCCAGGGACGACTCCTGACTCAACCGATAGTGAGACAATTCCGCGGATTCAAACGCG
>DBKS01000053.1:0-23145 GCA_002298605.1 Bifidobacterium sp. UBA744
CAAGAAGACGGGCGTTATCCGCAACGATTATCGCGTCGGAGAGTTTCAAGTTTGTCGAGATATACGCTGATGCATTGGTCGTGTATCTGATAATAGCCGTCGCGTTGTTTGCACTATTCGCCGTGGCGGAGCGTGTGCTGAAGCGTCGCGTGCCGGTGCGGGCGTAAGGCCTGGGGTGGAGGAAAAACCTCCAAATGAAAACCCTCCAAACAAAGTGTGGGACGAGAAAAGACGCAGGCTACAATCAAAGCGGCTAATCCAAAAGACGCGCGGTGCGATATTGTAAATGGCGACCGGGCGGAGGGTGAGACAAGCAGAATCGTCGCTTGACGGGCGGGAGCACCAAAGAGGGGGCAACAATGACCAGCGTTGAATTTGACAGACGGACGGCGTTGAGTCGTTTGGGGTGGGCCGGCGGCCTGGGGTCGTTTCTCGGCTCGTCCGCCATCGTCGCTTTGTCGTCGACTCTCACCATGTGGCAGAGCGGTCTTGGCTTGGGGACATTTGAGATCGGTGCGCTTAGCGCGGTTTTGAATTTCGCCATCGCGGCCGGTTCGCTATCGGTGGGTGTGCTCTGCGCGAGATTCGGGATGACGCGTGTATTCAACTGGTCGAATCTTGTGGTCGCGTTGGGATTCCTGCTGTGTGCCCTTGCCGTCAATTTTCCGATGCTGTTGGCCGGCGTGGTACTCGCGGGGCTGGGAACCGGCGTTGATCTTCCCGTGTCTCTGTCCGCGTTGACCCGCGATGCGGAGGATCCGCAGGTTGGTTCGAAGCTTGTTGCAGCCACGCAGATCGGATGGCAGCTGGGCATGCTGGTGTCGGTGGTGCTTGCGTTCGTGGTTTCGCCACTGCGCGGTGCGATGGGAGGCCGGATCGTGTTCCTTGTCCTTGCCTCCGTGGCATTGGCATTGTGGTGGTGGCGCGTCCGTTCCAGCGAGTTTCGCGAACTTCACAGACTGGGGGAGAGCGGCTCTTCGAAGGCCTCGTCCGTGGACGGTGGATCCGAAACCGCGCCCGGAAAAGGAATCCGCGTGTTGTTTGCGGGCGTCGAAGGTCGCCGCTATCTCAGGCTGTTCGTGCTGCTGATGGTGTTCTACGTGTTCTGGAACCTTCTGGCCAACACATGGGCGCAGTTCCAGACTTATATGCTCGTCAACGCCAATGCTTCGCAGACATTGGCCACCGGTCTGGGCGTCGTCCTGTACGTGGTGATGCTTGGTTCGAATATGCTGGTCTCGGCCACGGTGAACACCAAATGGCGCAATCCCCTGTTCCTCGTCGGAGGCGTGTTGTCGTTGGCGGCCATGGTGATGATGGCGGTGGGCGGCGGCACCCTGGTCGTCACCGTCGTCGCGACCGGCATCATGTATCTGGGCATGCCACTCGCCGGCGAGGCGATCTGTAAGGTATGGACCCAGGAATCCTTCCCCGAATCGAATCGTGCGGCTGTCCAGGGAACGATTCTCGGCCTGTCTCGCATCATCTGCGCTTCCTTCGCGTTCGTGGCGCCCGCCCTGGTGCTTCCCGGGACTATCGGACCGACCCTCTGGTGCTTCGTCGGAGTGGTGGCAGTCTTCTTCGTCTCGGGTGTGGCCTTTATCAAGGCGAGGGGGGCACTTCTGTCCTGATGCCGCTGGCAGGCCGAGCATTGTATTTGGACGTATGGCGGGATGGCCCGTCGCTGGCGCGGTCAGCCGAACGTTAGGTATTCCTCGCGCTATGATGGTGCGTCTATGTCTGAAGCAATGCAATCTCAATCCTTTGACGATCTTGGCGTGCCGGGACCGATGACGCGTGCGCTGGCTCTTGAAGGCAAGGTGACGGCGTTTCCCATCCAGCAGGACACCTTGCCCGACTCATTGGCGGGGCGCGACATTCTGGGTCGTGGCCGCACCGGGTCGGGCAAAACGCTGGCGTTTGCGATTCCGATGGTTGCTCGTCTCGCCAGCCATGGTTCCGGAACTCGCGCCGCGGTGGAGGAATTCGAACGCGAAAAGAATCGGATCCAGCGTGAACGCGCAAGCGGGCGCAAGCCGTCTCGTCGCATGCCGCATCCCCGCGGGCTGATTCTCGCTCCGACCCGTGAACTCGCCAACCAGATCGACGAGGTGCTGGCGCCTCTCGCCCGCGCCATGCGTCTGACCACGGTCACCGTGTACGGCGGCGTGAAGCAGGGTCGACAGGTTGCCGGGCTGAACGCCGGCGCGGATATCGTGGTGGCGTGTCCGGGGCGTCTCGAGGACCTGCTTCGGCAGAACCTGTTGTCCTTGGAATCCGTTGAGGTCGCCGTGCTCGACGAAGCCGACGAAATGGCCGATATGGGTTTCCTTCCCGCGGTTGAGCGGCTGCTGGCGCAGATCTCCGACCGCGCCCAGTGCCTGCTGTTCTCCGCCACGCTTGATCACGGCGTGGATAAGCTCGTCAAACGATTCCTTCACGATCCCAAGATCCACAGTGTCGATGAGGCGACATCTCCGGTGGCGCTGATGACCCATCATGTGTTTCTCACCACGAGGGACGGGCGTTTCCCGCTGGTATGCGCCCTTGCCAAGGGCCAGGGCAAGCGCATTCTGTTTACCCGGACCAAGTTCCAGGCCGAGAAGTTGGCCAGGCGTCTGCGCTCCCACGATATTCCGGCAACCGATTTGCATGGCAATCTGAGCCAACGGCAGCGCGACCGCAATCTCGCGTTGTTCACCGATGGCGGGGTGAATGTGCTGGTCGCCACCGACGTGGCCGCACGTGGCATTGACGTTAGCGGCGTGGCGCTGGTGGTGCATGTCGACCCTCCGAACGATCCGAAGTCGTTCCTGCATCGTTCCGGCCGCACCGCCCGTGCCGGCCATGCGGGCGATGTGGTCACTCTGGTGATGCCGGATCAGCGTCGCGGTGCGTTGCGCGTGCTGCGCGAAGCCGGTATTCATGTCAAGCCGGTTTCCGTGCGCGAGGATTCGCCTGAAGTCGGCGAGCTGGTGGAGCGCGTCGAGCGGGAGGCGGAAGTCTGGCGACGGGAGTCGGAAGAGGCCCTCCACGCCGCCGAGGAGCGTGCCGCCGAGGCAAAGCGTCAAATGCGTTTGGATCGTCATGACGATGACACTCCGGCGGGCATGGCGACAGGCAAGGCCTCGAGGAGGAAGGAACGGCAGCCTTCGGGGAAGGCCCCAAATGCCAATGGGCGCAATAAGCGCAATAAGCGCCGGAAGAAGACTTCCAATGCGCCTCGATTCGTGGAGGATTCCTCGCTGGCTGTGAACGCTCGCGGGGGCAGGCGCGTGCATCGCAAGCCGATTCGCGTCGTCGAGGATCTGCGGGGCGAGGACGCCAAACGCCATGATCGTCAGGTTGCCGCGCGGGCGGAGTTTCGAAGGAGTCCGGACCGGCATAAGCGGGGGAGGCGCGACTATCGCAATGGCAGGTAGACAGTAAGTAAGTAGGCGAGTGGGCAGTAGGCAGACAGCCTCCCCCCCCCCGGGCGTCATGCAATACGCAAACCGGAACGACCCGACTACAGTTGGCATCGTGAATGAGGCTCAACAGTCAGCATGGGTGCGGGAGACGCTTGGTCGGCTCGCGCAATCTCAATTCCGGACGAAATTCGCGTTGTCCGACAAGGACCGCGCCTACGCCCGAGCCAAGGGCAAGGCGGTGATCGGCCGTCATGCCCACGACATGCTGCGCGCCCGCGTGGGGGATGCGGAGCCTCGCAATGACGGCAGGCAGACGCCGTGGCGGGGCCACCCAGTGTTCACGGCCCAGCATGCCACCGCCACCTGCTGCAGGGGATGCATTGAGAAATGGCATCATATTCCCAAGGGCAGGGAGCTGAGCGATGAGGAGATCGATCGGCTTGCGTCGCTGGTGATGGCGTGGATCGAGCGGGATCTCGTGCGGCATCCGGCGCATCCCGCCGGATAGTCCGGCATGGCGATGGGGAGGCCCGGCGGATACCATGGGAGGCGGCGACCATGTCGACAGGAGGCGGCCGCGCGATGTTGACGGCGAATCCTCCGGAAGTGGTTCGCCGCGGAGGAACCCGCCGAGGAAAGGACGAATAATGACGAGTGGACTGCGCGCTCCAATGCTCATGTTGAACGATGCATCACATACCGAGATTCCGCAGATCGGTTTCGGGACCTTCCAGATTCCCGCCGACCAGACCCAGCGGGCCGTGGAGGAGGCGTTGGAGATCGGGTATCGTCACATCGACACCGCCGCGGCGTACTACAACGAGGAGGCGGTGGGCGCCGCGCTCAAGGCGACTGGCATGGCCGGTCAGGTGTTCGTCACCTCCAAACTGCGCAACTGCGATCAGGGCTACGACCAGACGCTGATCGCCTTCGAGGATTCGCGGCGCAAGCTCGGAGTGGACTGCGTCGACATGTACCTGATCCACTGGCCCATGCCGCGCATCGACGCGTACCGCCAGACATGGAAGGCGCTGCTCAAGCTGCGCGACGACGGCGAGATTCGCGTGCCGGCCGTGAGCAATTTCCTGCCCGAACACCTTGAGGCGCTGTATGAGGATTCCGGCGAGTATCCGGCCGTCAACCAGATCGAGAACCATCCGCGCTACAGCCAGCCCGAAACCCTGCGATTCTGCCGCGAGCACGGCATTGCGGTGGAGGCGTGGAGTCCGCTGGGCCATGGCGGCGACATGAATGCCGAGCCGGTGGTGGCCGCCGCCGAGGCCCATCACGTCACTCCGGCCGAGGTGGTGCTGCGTTGGCACACCCAGTCCGGTCGCATCGTCATCCCGAAGTCGAAGCATGCCGATCGCATGCGGCAGAATCTCGCTTCCGCCGGTTTTGATCTGACCGCGAGCGAGCTAGCCGCCATCGACGCGCTGAGCTCCCCGGAGGGGCGCATCGGCGCCGATCCGGTGACGTATGTGCAGTCGCAGTCCTGGGCCGATCAAAAGGCCCGCGGCAATGTGTGACCTCGGGGCTTTCTCGATAATCTGCCGGATGACGCGCCGGATATCTCAGCATGTGGGTTGAGACGCGGTCCGGCGGTCGTGCGGTCAGCGCGGGAACCTACACTGAGGAGCTATGAGCGAGAACATTATGCGAATCATCGACCTCCGTGGTCGCAAACTGTCCCGTGCCGAGCTGCTGGCCGCCATGCCACGCGCCGCCATGGGCACCTCCGAGGCGTCGGATCTGGTGCGTCCGATCCTCAAGGACGTGAAGGAGCGTGGCGCCGCCGCACTGCGCGATTTCGAAGAGAAGTTCGATCATGTGCGTCCCGAGCATCTGCGGGTGCCCGCCGAGGCGTTCGCATCCGCTCTTGAGACGCTGGATCCCGAGGTCCGCTCCGCCATCGAGGAATCGGTGCGCCGCGCCCGCGCGGTGGCGGCCAACCAGGTGCCGAAGGACTTCCACACCGATCTCGCGTCCGGCGCCCGCGTCGCCGAACGTTGGATTCCGATTCAGCGTGTGGGCCTGTACGTGCCCGGGGGCAAGGCCGTATACCCCTCATCCGTGATCATGAACGTTGTGCCGGCTCAGGCCGCCGGCGTCGAATCCCTAGCCATCGCCACCCCGCCGGCGCGCGACAACGACGAGGGCCTGCCGAACAAGACCATTCTGGCAACCTGCGCCATTCTCGGCGTTGATGAGGTGTACGCGGTCGGCGGCGCCCAGGCCATCGCCATGTTCGCGTATGGCGCCAAGGGCGAGCTGCCGCAGGACGGCGATGTGCTGTGTGATCCTGTCGACAAGATCACCGGCCCGGGCAACATCTTCGTCGCCACCGCCAAGTCGCTGGTGTCCGGTTTCGTCGGCATCGACGCGGTTGCGGGCCCCACCGAAATCGGCATTATCGCAGACGGGAGCGCCACCCCGAAGTTCGTGGCGGCCGACCTGATCGGCCAGGCGGAGCACGATGAGCTCGCCGGTTCCGTGCTGTTCACCGATTCCACAGACATCGCCGACGCCGTGCAGGCCGAGCTGCTCAGGCGCGTGCCCCGCACCGAGCATGCCGAGCGCGTCCACACCTCCCTGTCCGGTCAGCAGTCGGCCATTGTGCTGACGGACGATCTCGACCAGTCCATCGACGCCGCCAATGCGTACGCCGCCGAGCATCTGGAGATCCAGACCGAGAACGCCGACGCCGTGGTCAAGCGCATCAGGAATGCCGGCGCGATTTTCCGCGGCCCGTTCTCCCCGGTGCCGCTGGGCGATTACATGTCCGGTTCCAACCACGTGCTGCCCACCGGCGGTACCGCCCGTTTCGCCGCGGGACTTGGCGTGCACACCTTCATGAAGCCCGTCGAGGTCATTGAATACGACGAGGAGGGCCTGAAGACCTTGGCCGCCCGCATCAACGCCTTCGCGGTGTCCGAGGATCTGCCGGGCCATGGAGAATGCGTGCTGACTCGTTTCGTCGACGATCCGTACGACAAGGCCACGCTCGACAAGCAGGAAATCAAGGCGGGTCTCAAGTGAGCTCCATTCCCTCCAATCTTCCCCTGCGCAACGATCTGGTCGGCGAGGAGCCCTATGGTGCTCCCCAGCTCGACGTGCCGGTGTGCCTGAACGTCAATGAGAACCCGTATGCGCCCGACCCCGCCGTCTGCGATTCGATCGCGCGTCGCGTGCGCGAGATCGCCCCGACGCTCAACCGTTATCCGGACCGCGAGCATGTCGAGCTTCGTCGGGCATTCTCCGACTACCTTGCCAGGGAGTCGGGCGTACGGCTCGACGTGGACGAGCTGTGGGGCGCCAACGGCTCCAACGAGATCATGCTCCAGCTCTTCCAGGCGTTCGGCGGTCCCGGCCGCACCGCCCTGGGCGCAGACCCGACCTATTCGATGTATCCCGAATACGCCCGTGACACGTTTACCGGCTGGGAGCTCGCTCACCGCAACGCCGATTTCACGTTGAACGTGGAGGCGGTGCTTGAGGCGATCGAGCGCGTGCGCCCGAGCATGGTGCTGCTGACCAGTCCGAACAATCCCACCGGCACGCCGCTGCCCATGGGTGACGTCGAGCGCATCCTCGCGGCATGCGAAACCGCTGGAGTCGCCGGCGCGCCCGAAGGCGTCCATCCGATTCTCGTGATTGACGAGGCGTATGTGGAATTCCGCGATCCCGGCCTGCCCTCCGCAGTCAGCCTGATCAAGGACCATCCGAATCTGGCCGTCAGCCGCACCATGAGCAAGGCCTTTGCCTTCGCCGGCGCGCGTGTGGGCTATCTGGCCGCCAGCCGCGGCATCATCGATTGCGTGCGCATCGTGCGCATGCCTTACCATCTGTCCGCCGTCACGCAGGCCGCGGCGCTCGCCGCGTTCGAGCACATCGACGAGCAGCTGAGCCGCGTCGGACATTTGCGTGAAACCCGCGAGGCCACCGCCGCATGGCTCAAACGGCAGACCTATCGGGGCAAACCGCTGGAAGTGGCGCAGTCGCAGTCGAACTTCCTGCTGTTCGGCGGTCATTTCGATGACCGCGAGCGGATCTTCGACGAACTCCTGAAGCGCGGCGTGCTGATCCGCGTGGTCGGCCCCGATGGCTGGCTGCGCGTCTGCATGGGCACCGACGGGGAGATGGAACGATTCCGCGAGGCGCTGGTCGAGGTGCTCCGTCTGGTCGAGGCGTAAACGTCCCCATACTTGCCGCGGTAGGCATAACGTCGATAATCAAGTGCAGACCGACACCGCATGCGCCAGTATGCAGGCCTGCAACAGGGAGAGGAAGCACATGGCACGTACCGCACACATCATTCGTGAAACCAGCGAATCGCATATCGATCTCGAACTCGATCTCGATGGCACCGGACAGACCGATATCGACACGTCCGTACCGTTTTACAACCATATGATGACGGCCCTGGGCAAACACTCGCTGATCGATCTCAAGATCAAGGCCTGGGGGGACACCGACATCGATGTGCATCATACGGTGGAGGACACCGCCATCGTGTTCGGCGAGGCGTTGAAGCAGGCGCTGGGCGACAAGCGTGGCATCCGCCGTTTCGCCGATGCCACCGTGCCTCTGGACGAGGCCCTGGCCAAGGCCGTGGTCGATATCTCCGGGCGTCCCTATGCGGTGTGCACCGGTGAGCCGGCCGGCTATGAATACTGTATGATGGGCGGTCATTTCACCGGTTCGCTGGTTCGCCACGTGATGGAATCCATTGCGCTGCATGCCGGCATCTGCCTGCATATGCAGGTGCTGGCGGGGCGTGACCCGCATCATATCGCCGAAGCCGAGTTCAAGGCGCTGGCCAGGGCCCTGCGTTTCGCCGTCGAACCCGATCCGCGCGTGCACGGCGTGCCGAGCACAAAGGGGAGTCTGTGATGGCGGAGGATTTCAACCCCGACGACGCGCACTTCTCCGACGAGGAGCTCGAAGCTGCGCTCGCCGGCTTCGAGAAGGAATTCAAGGAAGGCGACGCCGGCAAGAACGACGATGACGGCGGCCATGACGGAGGGGATCCGACGGCGGACTTCGACGAGGAACTTGAAGGGCTGCTGGGGGACAAGGCCAAAGTGGCCGTGATCATCACGCGTCTCGCCTCGGCCGAGCTGCTGGCCGCGTTCTGCCAAATTTCCGACATTTCGGCCGATTGCATCGCCTCGCAGGATGGGGCGGTGGCCGTGCTGTCCAATCTCGCCGGCGACGGTCCCGAAGCCGCGGCCAAAGACCTGACCACAGTGGTCAACGGCATGGCGGTTGTGCTGGCGGTGAATCGCGCCGACAAGCTCGAGGCCACCATGTACCTCAAGGGGCAGTCCGGTCAGACTTTCGCCCCGCCTGTGCTGTTCACCGCGACCGCGGGCTTCGTCGAGGACCTGATGCTCGGCATGACAACCGTCGACGCCCTGAAATCCCAAGGACTTACGATGGTGTCCACCTCCGCGTACGATCGCGAGGCCGCCATGAAGGTGATTGCCGAACACACGCGCTTTGGCCGTGGCGGCGCCACCCGCGGCTCGCGCGTGCAATAGCAAGAGCCCATCGCGCCAGTCCGTGGCGCAAGTCTGACATAGCAAGGAGCAACCAATGACCAGAGTCGTCGTCTTCGATTACGGGTTCGGCAATGTTCGTTCCATGGTGCGTGCGCTCGCCAATCTCGGCGTGGATGCCACACTCACCTCCGATTACCGGCAGGCGCTGGAAGCCGATGGCCTGGTGGTGCCCGGCGTCGGGGCGTTCGCGGCATGCGTGGACGGACTGCGGCAGGTGAGAGGCGACCGTGTGATATACGATCGGGTTCGTTCCGGCAGGCCTGTGCTGGGCGTGTGCGTCGGGCTTCAGATCATGTTCGAAACCGGCACCGAACATCAGGAGAACGCCCATGGACTTGGATTGATCGGTGGCAGCGTGGACCTTCTGGATGCCCCTGTGGTGCCGCATATGGGATGGGACACCGTTGACGCCGCCCCTGGCAGCACCCTGCTGCGCGGTGTTGAGGATGAGCGGTTCTACTTTGTGCACTCCTACGCCGCCATGAACGCCGCTCCCGCCGACCTGAGCCACGAACAGATCGATCTCGGCGATGCCGATGAGCGCATCACATGGTGCGATTACGGCTACAGCCATTTCGTCGCGGCCTATGAACGCGGCCCGATCTCGGCCACGCAGTTCCATCCTGAAAAATCCGGTGAGGCCGGCGCCAAGCTGCTCACCAATTGGATCGCTTCGTTCTGAAAGGAAATTCCATGTCGCTTACCCTGCTTCCCGCCGTTGATGTCCGTGATGGCAAAGCCGTGCGCCTGCGCCAAGGCGAATCCGGTTCCGAAACCGATTACGGCTCCCCGCTTGAGGCCGCCCGCACCTGGGTTGAGGCGGGCGCCGAATGGATCCATCTGGTCGATCTCGACGCCGCGTTCGGCACGGGCGACAACCGCGCCCAGCTCAAAGCCATCGTCGCCGAACTGGGGGATAAGGTCAATATTGAAATGTCCGGCGGCGTGCGCGACGACGAGTCGCTGGACGCCGCGCTGGAAGCCGGCGCCGCGCGGGTGAACATCGGCACCGCCGCGCTCGAGAACCCCGAATGGACCGCGTCGGTCATCACCAAATACGGAGACCGTGTCGCCGTGGGTCTTGACGTGCGCGGCCACACGCTTGCGGCCCGCGGATGGGTCAAGGAGGGCGGCGACCTGTTCGAGACGATGGCGTTCCTGGATTCGGTGGGATGCTCGCGCTACGTGGTTACCGACGTCGCCAGGGACGGCATGATGTCGGGGCCGAATATCACCCTGCTCAGGGAGGTCGCCGAACGCACCGACGCCAAGGTCACCGCTTCGGGCGGCATCGCCAGGCTGGATGACCTGCGGGCCATCAGGGAACTTGCCGATCTGGGTGTGGACGCCGCGATTCTGGGCAAGTCGCTGTATGCCCGAGCATTCACGCTCGAAGAGGCTCTCGAGGTTGCGCGCGGCTGATGAGCAAGACGTCGAACACAGTGAAGACAACGGTGAGCGCGGGCGGCGTCTCGGAATCCGCCGACCCGTCGACCGGGAGCGCCCGGCGATGGCCCCGCATCGACCTGCGCTCCTGGGTGGAGCATGAGGATCCACGCGACAGGGCCAAAGCCGGCATCGCCGCTCGTGTCAAGGCGCCCTTGGAAAGCCATGCCATATGGCAGGTGCGTGAGGGGCGTCGCGATGTGATCAGCCTGCTGGAGGAACAGTCGGCCGTGCGCGTGCCAGATCTGATTCCGTTGCGTTACGCCCGTATGAGTGTCAGCCCCTTCACCTTCTACCGCGGCACGGCCTTGATCATGGCGAACGATTTGGCCCGCACGCCGGTTACCGGCATCCCGGTGCAATGCGTGGGCGACGCCCATATCGGCAATTTCGGCATCTTCCGTTCGCCGTCCGCCCGTCTGGTGTTCGACATCAACGATTTCGACGAGACCGCCACCGGCCCGTGGGAGTGGGACATCAAACGTCTTGCGGTCAGCGTCGAGGTGTGCGGGCGCGCGAACGGCATCAAGGAAAAGGCCCGTCGCGCCTGCGTGGAGCGTTGCGTGCACACGTATCGCAACCGCATCGACCAGTTCTCCAAGATGGATTATCTTGAGGCGTGGTACGACCATCTTGATGTCGAGCAGACGCTTGATCGCTTCGAATCGACGCGCAACGGCGTGAAGAACCGCACTCTGCGCGCCGCCGCCATGAAGGCCGCGTTGAAGGACTCCGACGCCGCGGCCGCCAAACTCGCACATTGGGAGGGCGACAAGCTGCGCTTCAACTACGCCCCGCCGGAATTGGTGCCGATCAGCCGTCTGAAGCATTACGCCGATCTCGACGCGCTGCAGGCGCGCATCGACGCGCTGATGGCCAGCTACCGCGAGTCTCTGTACGATGACCGCCGTCATGTCTTCGATCATTACCGGTATCACGACGCCGCCCGCAAGGTCGTCGGCGTGGGATCCGTGGGCCAGCGTGCCTGGATCGCCATGTTCACCGGCCGCGACGTGGACGATCCGCTGATTCTGCAAATGAAGGAGGCCACCGATTCGGTGCTCGAGCGCTTCTGCGGCACCAGTCCGTACGCCACGCACGGCGAGCGTGTGGTGCAGGGGCAGAAGCTCATCCAGTCGACGGCCGACGTCATGCTCGGCTGGTCGTCGTTCATAGCCGATGACGGTCGGCCGCGTGACTATTACGTCCGGCAGCTTTGGAACGGCAAGGGATCCATCGACATCGATCATCTCAATGATCTGGCCCTGTCCGATCTGGGCCGCATGTGCGCGTGGTGCCTGGCCCACGCCCACGCGCGTACCGGCGATTCCACGGCCATAGCGAACTATCTGGGCGGCACCTCCGAGTTCGATGAGGCCGTGGCGTCTTTCGCCGTCAGCTATGCCGATCAGACCGAAGAGGATTACAAGGTATTCAAATCTTTGATCAAAAAGGGCGAGCTTCCCTGCAGCGCGAAATAGCCGGACGGCGATCGACGCCAGGTTTTGTGTTAACGAGTGCCGTAATAATAGCATGCGACCATGGTCCCTATGGATAAGCAGCAAGAGTTTGCACTGCGCACGGTCGAAGAACGCGACGTGCGCTTTATTCGTTTGTGGTTCACCGATGTTTTGGGAACGCTGAAGTCTGTGGCGATTGCTCCTGCGGAGCTGGAAGCGGCGTTTGAAGAGGGTTTGGGATTTGACGGTTCGGCGATCGAGGGCATGACCCGTATTTCCGAGGATGATATGATCGTCCACCCCGATCCCTCCACCTTCCAGATCCTGCCGTGGCGAGGTGGCCCTCAGGGTACCGCCCGCATGTTCTGCGACGTACTGACGCCCGAGGGGGAGCCGTCGCTGGGGGATCCGCGCCATGTGCTCAAGCGCGCGCTCGCCAAGGCGAAGGACCGTGGCTTCACGTTCTATGTGCATCCAGAAATCGAGTTCTACCTGTTCGAGAATCAGGAGGACTGGTCCCAAACGCCCAAGCCCATCGACGACGGCGGCTATTTCGACCATGTGCCGCGAAGCCCCGGGATGGATTTCCGCCGTGCCACGGTGAATATGCTTGAGCAGATGGGCATTTCGGTGGAGTATTCGCATCACGAGGCGGGTCCCGGCCAGAACGAGATCGATCTGCGCTATGCCGATGCGCTTACCACGGCCGACAACATCATGACGTTCCGTACGGTGGTCAAGGAGATTTCGCTTGAGCGTGGCATTCACGCCAGCTTCATGCCCAAGCCGTTCTCCGACAAGCCGGGATCCGGCATGCACACCCATTTGAGCTTGTTCGAGGGCGATTCCAACGCGTTCTACGAGGCTGGCCAGGAATTCAACATGTCGCTGACCGCGCGGCAGTTCGCAGCCGGCATTCTGTACCATGCCGCCGAGATCTGCGCGGTGACCTGCCAGTACGTGAATTCCTACAAGCGTCTGTGGGGCGGCAACGAGGCGCCGAGCTACATTTGCTGGGGCCATAACAATCGCTCCGCCCTGCTGCGTATTCCGCAGTACAAGCCCGGCAAGGGGAATTCCGCCCGTATGGAGTTCCGTGCGCTCGACCCGGTCGCCAACCCGTATCTCGCCTATTCGCTGCTGTTGGCCGCCGGTCTGGACGGCATCGACAAGCAGATGCAGCTTGACGAGCCGACCAGTGATGATGTGTGGGAGCTCACCGATCAGGAGCGCCAGGCCATGGGCATCAAGCCGTTGCCGAGTTCGCTGGACGAGGCGCTGAAGATCATGGAGCGCTCCGATTTTGTGGCCGACGTGCTTGGCGAGCATGCCTTCGAGTATTTCCTGCGCAATAAGCGTCAGGAGTGGGCCGAATACAACAGCCAGGTCACGCCGTACGAGTTGAGCAAGTATCTTCGTCGCCTGTAGCAGAATTGCGCAGTCGTATGGCGGTTGCAGTCCGCTGCATTGCGAACGGGGAGTTTATGACGGCACTCCGTCGATCGGGAAGGACTGGTCGAACTCGGGTCCGTCCGATCCCGACATCTGCATGCGCACCTGATCGGTGAGGTTGCGTAATTCGCAGGCGAATGTGACCGTGCCGGTAACGCCTGGCTGCAGGTACTGAAGCTGGGATGGGAAGTCATACAGATCGCTGTCGGACGAGAGGGAGGCCGTGCTCAGTTCCACGCCGTTCTGGAAGAATTTGGGGTAGCCGATCCGAGTGAAGTATATGGGGTGCTTGGATGTGTTCTCCCAATCGATGGTGATGACCGCCGTGTCGACATCCCGATCGCTTCTGCCCGCGTACGTTACGTCCCTGACCGTGAATGACAGGCTGTCCTGCACGCCGTTGCCTGACAAATATCCATCCCATGATTCGAACCATTGCGCGGTGTCGGTCGTCCCGGCGCCTTCGTCGGGCTCCAGTGCATTCGTGATGTCGGATGCTTGCAGACGGGTGAGATCGGTCCGATCCTGCGCCAGGGAGAATCCACCGCGGATGATGACGGGGTCGTTGCTGGACAGTTCGACCGCGATGTCGGATTCGTCCCGAAGCTCATATGCCTTGGTCACATCAAGGCTTGCCCCGTTCGCGATCTCCAGATTGGGGGATTGGTAGTCGTAATAGTCCAATCCGTCGGGGTCCTCCGCGGAATAGTTGCGATAGTCGGAGACTGATGTTTCATGAAGGCTTGCGCCATGCTGGTAGACGTTGTCGTGGATAACGCCGAACGACGTGTTGTTCGCCGCATGATTGGTGAACCGGTAGGTGACGATCACCGTTGGGTTGTCGGCATATGACCGCGGTCCGCGTCGCGCTGAGACGATGGCGACATCTCCGGAGGAACCCTCCGCCCAGGTCAGGCTGCCTTCGTCTTCCAGTACGGTCGGTTCAACGTCCTCGGGTTTGACCTTGGAATAGTCAGGCTCCTCCCCGTCGCTGGAGGAGGGGAGCGAGGTTTCTGCGGCGTATCTGCCGCTCCAGTCGCCCGTCCACGGATTGCCGCCAAGGGACATCAGGGTGATTGTCGAAAGCGTGGAAGACACTATGAGCCACACGGCAAGTACGAGCGCTGTAATGGCTCTGCCTTTGCCGGCCCATTGGTGGCGTGAGATGGCAATGAGTGCGGCAGCGGCCAATATCGCGGTGATCACGGACAGTGCGAGTTGCAGAATGGGGCTGAAATCGCACAAGAAGGCCACGGCGGCGCATATGATCGCCGCCGTGGCCATCGTGCTGACGCGGCGGGATGTGTCGGCGTGGCGGGATGTGCTGCCTGCGCGGGTTTGGGATTGCCGCCGTCCGACGATTGGGTTCGATGTGGCCGCCATCGGTTTCGGCTCCGTTGTCCTGATCGGATTCGTAGCCGTTGCCGTGTCCGCGGCGGTGGCGGTGGCCGATACGCGGCTTTCCTGCGGCGTCCACGGGGGTCTTCCGGCCAGTTTGCTCTTCTGATTGTCGGCATCCAGCACCTGTGACGGATCGACGTAATCCTGCGTCTCATCCGTGTCGAATGGCGAAACGTAGCCGTCGCCGTTGGCGTCCTTGCCGTTTCTGCTTGCGAACAGTCCCATGTTCGTTTCCCTTCGCAATGTCGTCCGAGACGGTCCGCTGAGCCGTTCCCTGAGTTCTTCTCGGACTCCTCCGGCCAGAAAAACCGCGTTTGGTTCGCACTTCGGTTCCGTGACCATTCTATCGCCATGGTCGGCTGAGACACCATGGTCGGCGGGCGAAGTCAGCGGGTTCTGGAATCGGCGGGGATGGTACAATGACCGCGGTTTCGGTCATGGGCCGTGCCCTGTGTCGTGAGGGGAAAGGGGCGAAGTTGACTGTGCGTCGTCGAGCTGAAGAACGGCGATCCAAGGAGCGGTGCTCTGAGAAGGTTCGATCCGGTCGCTTCTTCACATTGCCGGTGATTACGCTGATCGCGCTGAATTTCATGCTGGGCATGAGCGAATTCGTGGTGGTGGGCATCCTGCCGGACATCGCGCATGGGCTTGGCGTTTCGGAGGTCACTGTCGGCAATCTGGTGGCGTTGTTCGCTGTTCTGTATGCGCCGTGCACGCCGTTGGGGTCGGCGCTTTCCGCCCGGTTCCCTCGATTCACCGCGCATGTCGCGCTGGCGGTTGTGTTCCTGGTCGGCAACGTGCTGTGTGCCGTCGCGCCGAATTACCAGGTGCTGGTGGCGGCCCGGCTGATGATTGCGGCGGTGTCCGGAACGATCGTCTCGATTTCGATGACGTATGCGAATGACGTGACGTCATCCGCCAATCGCACGAAATTCATCGCATGGGTGTTTTCCGGTTTCTCCATCGCCTCGGTGGTGGGCGTGCCGGTCGGCACCGCGGTGGCGAACGCTTTCGGCTGGCGATGGGCGTTCTGGCTGGTGAATGCGTTGACGGTGGCGGTGCTGGCGATGATGCTGGTGTCGGTGCCTCGTCGCGACCCGCAACGGATCAAGATCGGGTTCCTCCGCCAGTTCCGCCTCTTCGCCGATCGCCGTATTCAGCTTGGCATGTGCGCCGTTGTGTGTGGAGCCGCAGCCACCTACGTGTTCTACACGTACCTGACGCCGATTATGCGCGACGAGCTTGGCTTTTCCGAAAGCCTGGTGAGCGCAGGTCTGATGGTGTACGGGCTTGCCTGCCTGTGGGGCAATCTGACGAGCGCCAAGTTTGCCGATCGCGGTACCGGCGTGGAGCCGTTGTCGGCGATCCGCCCGATCTATCTGATCCAGGCGCTGGCGCTTTGCGCGTTGGCGTTCGCGGGCGCGCTGCCGGCCGTGTATGGCGCCGTGGTGCTCATTGTTTTGGGATGCCTCATGTATCTGCAGAATTCGCCGTCGCAGATCCTCTATATGGATGTGGCGGGGCGGTCGCATCCCGGCTGTGTGAACCTTGCGTCGTCGTTGAACCCCATGTCGTTCAATATCGGCATTGCGGTGGGTTCCGCAGTCGGTGGTATCGTCAATGACGCTCTTGGTCTGGTGTGGCTTGGACCGGTGGGGGCGATCTTCTCACTGCTCGCCGCCCTTGTCGTCACCGCTTTGAGGAAACCCATGACAACGGATGCAAGGCGGGAGGCCGATGACGAATAAGCAGGACGAGACACTTGGCGAGACGCTGGACGATGGCACCAACGACGAGGTGGTGTTCGGCCCGTACGCTTTTTCCGTGGATTACCGGGGGTATTCACGCTGGTATGCTTCGCGTGGCAGAAAGGAACTGAAGAAGGGATTCGCCATTCTCGCCGGATTCTCCACCGTGTTCATGCTGGCGGGAGCGGTGTGCCTGATATTGCTGCTGCTGGGGGTGATCGGCGCTTCGGAACGCGTTGCCGTATGGCTGCTGTTCGGATTCTGTCTGGTGCAATGGCTGCTGGCTCTGGTTGGCCTTGCGCACCCTCGTATGGTGCTTGCCTCACAGCGTTCCATGACCAAACGCTGGTTCGCCGCCCGTGGCGTGAACGTCGAGGCCATGGAGCTGGCGCAGCCCGACATTCGGCAGTGGAGCGTATTCGTGCGCTCGCTCGTCACCCCGATGGGCGTCGAAGAGCATCTGGCTGACGATTTCATGGTTCGCTTGCCGTTCGCCGTGCTGAACGCCGAGCCGGAGGTCATCGACGACGCGTTGTGCTACCGTGTCGCCTCCGACAAGGAAGCCGTTACACTGTGGACGCTGCTCGATAAGCAGATTCATTTTCCGCAAGGTCTGGTCAACGATACCGTGGTCATTCCGTTCAGCGCGTTCCGTGACGGTCAGGACGACATTGAATCATTCAGGCGAGATATGGCCTCGCGCATTCGAAGGCAGCGCGACGCCGTGATCGAGGAATCGGCGGCATCGGTGACGGGAACGCGTCACGGCACGCCGCTCACCGACGAGATCGTCGAGTGGGCGGCCTAATCGGATTTCCGCCGTCCGAGTCGCCATCCGACTGGGGAGGTCGTCTCGGACGGATCGCGGTCTCGCTCACTGAGAAACAGCCGCCTCGCGAATGTCAGTCACGGGGATTGCCGAACCATCCGGCGTAGATGATGGTGAAATTGCGGTTGCCATAACTGGAGCAGCTGTCTCCGGTCCCTGATCCCGCCGCCAGCGCCGCGGCATTGGGCTGGTATGGCGTGTAGATGTAGAGCAGCGTGGTCGCGTCGTTCTCGATGAAGACGTTGCCGGTGCCGCAGGCCGCGTTGGGATGGTATCGGATGGCGTTCACTTCGCCGGTGCGGATCTGATACTGCTTGGGATGTGCCAGATAGTATTTGAACCGTCGAGCCGCTCCGACCACCTGGTTGACGAAGCCGGCGTAGGCGGGGTCGCAGCTGGCGTCGTCCGGACAGCTCAAACCGGTCGCGGCCTTGTAGTTCCAATCGCTTGGCGGCGCCGCGGTAACCAGATGCTGTTCTTTTTGTATCAGCGTGAGCAGGACTTTTTGGCTGATGCCACAGGATTGCGACGCCTGATCGATGATCTGTGCGGCGGTGAGCGCGGTGCCGCCCGCGAATGCCGAGCACAGGTCGTCGGCGTCGCGCGGATCCGCGTCAAAGGTTTTGGACTTCAGGCATTGGTCCCCGGTGCAGGCCGACCCCTTGTCGTTGAGAAACGTCTGGATCTCGTCGGCGCTCATCGCATGCGGGTCGAAGAACTGCCTGTCGGAGATGATGTTGCCGGGGTTGAAATCATAGGTAAGCGTCCACTCCTGTTGATGCTCGCGGGTGGCGGCCACCAGGCGCTGGTACTGCACTACCCGCACCATGCCGAGCGTCAGTGCGACGACCACAATCGCCGCGACGACGGCCGAGCCCACGATGGCCGTGCGACGGGCCAATCCGGCGCGTTTCCAGGCGCGCTTCCATCGGGTGACGCATGAGGTGCGTTTGCGGCGTGCTGCTGATCTGGTCATTGCCACGTATTGTATCGTTCCTGTCTGAATCGCGGTGAGAACGTTCCTGGAGGGAAGGGCGTCACGCCACGGCCTTTTTCAGCCGTTGGAGGCTGACCGGTTTCGGCGTGCCCAGCTCCTGGGCCCACAAGGACACGTAGAACTCCTCCAACATCCACCGTGCCTCGGTGGCCTGCCGCATCAGCTCCTCATGGCGTGGGCCGGCCGGTTCCGCCTTGGCCCGGGACATTGCGGCGTCGGCCACCCGCCGCGCCTCATCCGCCTGCCACGCCCAGCGGACGTCGCGGTTCTTGTCGGTTTTGGCCTTGGCGAGCCGGCTCAGATCCGCGTGGAGGTACCGTTCGATATGACGGAGCGCATACGGCGGCGCCTTGCCGATGAACCCGGGAAACACCAATGTGGCGATATGTTCGCGAATCGACTGCAAAACCGACAGCATCGGCAGATCGGCCTTGCCTGATACGGCCTTATCCACTTCGGCATGGCGTTTGAGAATGGCGATCACATCCCTGGCCACGGCGTATACCGTGTCCTCGTACACCTGCTGCACGTCGAGCACGGCATTGGCCAGCGCCTCGTCGTCGGGAAGCTTGTCGACTTCGGGCAGGAGCCGTTTGACCGCCGCCAGCTGCAAGTCCTCCACCAGCGCCCTGGTGGACTGGTACGGTGCCGAGGCGAGCATCAATGCCTCCGTGCCGAGCCAACGGGACGAAACACGTTCCGAAGGCAGCCTGAGTGCATCCAGTGCGCCCCGCCACAGCATGGCGGCGCGGGACTCGGTGGTGGCGCCCGCCTTGTGCAGCAGATTCGCCTTCTCCACGAGCTTGCCCTGCTGGCCTGCGGCGCTGGCCTTGCGCTCGACCATACGTTGCGCGGCCGCCTCGGCTTGCGCGGCGAACCGGCGTTGCAGAGCGGCCAGATCCTTGCCGGTGCCAAGTGTCTTGACCGGTCCGCGACCGCCGTTGCGACGTTTGCCGTGGGCGTGCGCGGGGCGTGGTGCTGACTGCTCGATGGCGAAGGTGACTTTGAGATACGCGCTGAGCTTGTCCCACAGTTCCCCGTTAAGCACTTCGGGATGGATTTGCGCGCCAACTGTGGCGATGGCGGCCTGGGTGAATACATGGGCGAGGTCCGGCCATCGGGCCGGGGAACCGTCGGCTGGTGCCGGGGGCAGATTCGGATGCCGCGTCTCGCCGGAGCCCGGCAGATCGGGGTATCGTTCGTCGATCCATGCGCGAATGGTGCGGGCGGTGTCGGGGGCGGGCACGAACTGCACGCGAAGGGCCTTGGGCAGCGCCTTGATCATGCCGAGTATCAGCTCATCCAACAGGCCGGGCACGTTCCAGGTGAATTGTTCCGGCGTGAGTCGGGACAATACGGTCACCGGAACATGCACGGTCACGCCGTCCAGCGGATCATGCGGGTCGTACACATAGCTCAGTCGCAGATCGACAGGCGTGCCATCGGTGCCGAGCGTATGCCAGTGATCGGGGTAGTCGTCCAAGCTGACGGTATCCGCGTCGGCCAGACGCTCCACCTTGCTCGGGTCGAAATCCAACAGATCGGGGTGGGCGTCATGCTCGCCCTTCCACCATTTGGCCAGATCGGCCACACTGGTCACCTGCGGGGGGATCGCGGCGTTGTAGAAGTCGAACAGGTCCTCGTCGCTCACCGTTTCGGCCACTTGGCGGGTGCGGTTGGCGTCGTCGGCGGCGTCTTCGAGAATGTCGCGATTCCCTGCCACAAAATCGTCGTAGCTGAAGCGCTGCCGAATGTCACCTTCCACCAAGCCCTGACGCAGCAGAAAATCACGCGCCTCAACGGGATTGATGCGTCCCCATTGCACCGTGCGGTCCTGCACGATCGGCAGACCGTACAACAGCACTTTGGCGCTCGCGACGGCGGATCCCCGGGATCCCGACCAGTGGGGTTCGGCATAGGTCACGCGCGTCAGCGACCCGGCAAGCGGTTCGGCCCATGCCGGGTCGATGGCGGCGGAATACCGGGCCCAGAGGCGGCTGGTTTCCACAAGTTCGGTGCTCATCACCCACGGGGGAGTGGTTTTGGCGACAGCCGAAGCCGGGAACAGGGCGAAATGCGTGCCGCGCGCGCCAAGGTACTCGTTCCTGGACTGCTTCTGGGCGCGCTTCATGGCTCGGACGCGTGCCGCGCCGGACAAGCCCGCGAAATCCGAGGCCTTGGGTTCGCGAATCACCTGCATGCCCATATTCGACAGCAGTCCGGCTAGCATGGCGGTGTGAATACCGCGATCATCCCACGAGCAGCACATGCTGTGGGCGGCCTGCTGGTTGATCGGCAGCTGGCGCACGGTGAGATCGGGGCGTGATATGGGCTGCGGAGAACCGACCTTGAATTTGAGCTCGCGGCACATCTCGGTGAGCTGATTGACCAGATCCCTCCACTGGCGGATGCGCAGCCAGCTGAAGTATTCGGTTTTGCAGATGCGGCGCAGCGCCGAGTTGCTCGGCTCGCCGTCGGCTTGGAAGATGCGGTCCCAGATGTTAAGCGCGGTGAGGAAATCGGAGGACGCGTCCGCGTATCGGTTGTGGATGCGGTCGGCTTCCTCGCGGTTCTCGTCGGGTCGTTCGCGCGGATCCTGCAGGCTGAGGAACGCGACGACCACCAGCACTGCGGCAAGGGTGTCGGGCGTGGATTTGGCGGCTTCGATCACCATGCGCCCGAGACGCACGTCGATGGGGATGCGGGACAACTGGCGGCCGATATGCGTCAGCGTGACTTCCCCGTGCCTGCGTCCGATGGCCTTGAGTTCCGTCAACTCATTGAAGCCGTCGGACACGGCTTTCATATCCGGTGGGTCGATGAAGCCGAAATGCGTCACGTCTTCCGCGGTGCGCGCCACGCCCACCGACAGCATATGCAGCACCACCGCGCCCAACGAGGTGCGCAGGATTTCCGGCTCGGTGAAGCGGGGGCGGGTCTCGTAGTCCTCGCGACTGTACAGGCGGATCGCGATACCGTCGGCGATACGGCCGCATCGGCCGCTGCGCTGGTCGGCGCTGGCCTGGCTGATCGGCTCGATCGGCAGACGCTGCACCTTCGCGGTTTTCGAGTATCGGGAGATGCGGGCGGTTCCCGGGTCGACCACATACCGGATGCCGGGTACCGTCAACGATGTCTCGGCCACATTGGTGGCGATCACGATGCGCTGGTGGGAGTGAGGCTCGAAGACGCGATGCTGCTCCTTGTTCGACAGCCGCGCGAACAGCGGCATGATCTCAATGGCGTCCGGCCGGCGCATGTCGGCGGCCCTCGGACCATAGTGGTGGCGCAACGCGTTTTCGAAGTCATGGATATCGCGTTCACCGGAGGCGAAGACCAGGATGTCGCGGGCGCCGCGTTCATGCGAGGAATGAATGACCAATTCGGCGCAGGCGCGTGCCACGGCCGTGGCCATATCGGTGATCCCGCCGTCGTCGGAGTCCCGATGTCCGCCGCCTCGGGCGGACCGTGCGCCATGCGATTCGCCGTCGCCTGCAACGGCGGTGGACAGCTCCTCATAATCGGCGTCGCCGGGGCGGGCTCCGGTTGCGAATCCCGGCACCTCCCGCATGAGCGCCGGCGCGGTTCCCAAAGGCTCGTACAGTACCTGCACGGGGTAGGTGCGACCGGAAACCTCGATCACCGGTACCTTCGCCTTCAGAGCGTGTTCGAAATGCTCCTTGAATTTCACCGAATCGATGGTGGCGGAGGTGATGATGAGCTTGAGATCCCGGCGCCTGGGCAGCAGGGCGGTGAAATAGCCGAGCAGAAAGTCGATGTTGAGGCTGCGCTCATGGGCCTCGTCGATCACGATGGTGTCGTACTGGCTGAGATTGGGGTCGCGCTGGATCTGTGCGAGCAGAATGCCGTCGGTGACCACACGAAGGCGGGTTTTCGGCGAGCTTTCGTCCGTAAAACGAACTTGGAAGCCCACCTCGTCCCCGAGACGAACGCCCAGTTCGGTGGCTATGCGCTCGGCGACGGTTCGCGCGGCGAGCCGCCGCGGCTGGGTGTGCACTATTTGCCGGCCGTGGCTGCCGCGGCCCATTTCAAGTAGGATCTTGGGGATTTGCGTGGTTTTTCCCGAGCCCGTCTGGCCGGAGACGATAACGACCTGCGAGGTGCGTACGGCCTGCGAAATGTCGTTACGAGCGGCCGAAACCGGCAGCTCCGCGGGGTATTCGAAGTTCATTGCCTTTTCTCCTGCCCCCGTTTCCCTTGGGGGCTAACGCTGCTGTCGCAAAACCTCAATGATACGGTAGCCCTTGGAGCTTGCGTATTTGCCGACTGTGAATTCGTCGCCCAACGCTTCGGCGAGCCAGGGGATCAGTGAGTCGGCGCCGAGGTTCTTTTGCACCACCAGATAGGCGGCCCCCGTCGGATTGAGCCGGGGCAGCCAAGTCATCAGCAGGGTGTGAAGCACCGCCTTGCCCACTCGAATCGGCGGATTCGACCAGATCAGATCGAATGTCGCGTCGTCGTCCAATGGTTCGGTGATGTCGGAGATCTGGTCCGGAAGCGGCTTGCCGGATTCATCCACCTGGGTGGCGTGCACGTTGGCGCAGCCGTTCGCCGCGGCATTGCCTACGGTGAGTTCGAGTGCGCGTTCGTTCACGTCGATGGCGTGGACCCGGGCGTTGGGGGAGGCCTGGGCGAGTGCCAGGGTGATGGGGCCCCATCCACATCCGATGTCGAGGAACCTGCCGATCGCGGGCGGTTCCGGCGCGCCCCTGAGCAGCACGGACGTGCCGAGGTCCACTCGGTTGGCGGAGAATACGCCGTTGGACACCTGCACGCGCTGTTCGCGGCCGCGGATCGTCACCGTCATGGTGCGGCGC
>DBKS01000053.1:23207-55738 GCA_002298605.1 Bifidobacterium sp. UBA744
GCTGGGTTGGGGCTGCCGCCGGTCCATCCGCTTGTTCCCGGGGCCGTGTGCGTTCCGTTGCGCGTTCATACCTATGATCCGCCTCTTCGATTCCGATTGGTCATGTCTTCTTCACTGATGATAATAAGGTGCTAATGGGAACCGGCATGGAATATGCTGATACGCGCGTTGAACGGCGCAGGATCAGCCTCTGGCCGTGTCGTGGAGTGAGAGTGGCTATTGCTGAGAGGTGCAGTTGAGTCCGAATGAATTCACCCCGGATGAGGGGGACGCCGGTGATGTCGATGTGCTCGGTGAGCATTCCGAGGTGCTGCTTGACGAAGGCGATGACGTCGCGGCGGCTCAACGGCACGACATTGCATGGCAGGAGCGCCAGCAGCGCAATGAGCTCAAGCATGTTGAGGGTTTGGGCGAGCTGCGGGACGTCACCGAGGTCGAATACCGCAAGGTGCGGCTTGAGCGCGTGGTGCTGGTGGGCGTGTGGTCGAGCGCGGTGACCACGCAGGCCAAGGCCGAGGAATCGCTCAGGGAGCTTGCGGCGTTGGCCGAAACCGCCGGCGCGGTGGTGTGCGACGGTTTGCTGCAGCATCGGCTGAAGCCCGATTCGGCCACGTACGTGGGTTCCGGCAAGGCGCGTCAGATCGCCGGCATTGTGGCGCAGCACGAGGCCGACACGATTGTGGTCGATGATGATCTCGCGCCCTCGCAGCGGCGTGCATTGGAGGATGTCGCCAAGGTGAAGGTGGTGGATCGTACCGCGGTGATTCTCGACATTTTCGCCCAGCATGCCACATCCCGGGAGGGCAAGGCCCAGGTGGAGCTGGCGCAGCTGGAGTACATGCTGCCTCGTCTGCGTGGCTGGGGCGGTTCGCTGTCCCGCCAGGCGGGCGGTCGCGCCGCGGGCGCCGATGCCGGCATCGGTTCGAGGGGGCCTGGCGAGACCAAGATCGAGATGGACAGGCGCGTGATCCGCTCGCGCATCGCCCGTCTGAAGCGTCAGATTCGCGATATGGCGCCGGCGCGCGAGGTGAAGCGCGGTTCGCGGCGCCGGTATGGGCTGCCCACGGTGGCCGTGGTCGGCTACACCAATGCCGGCAAGTCCTCGCTGACCAACCGGCTGACCGGTTCGGGGGAGTTGGTGGAGAACGCGCTGTTCGCCACCTTGGATACGGCTGTACGCCGTGCCACGGCTCGCGATGGCCGTCGCTACGCCTATGTGGATACCGTGGGGTTTGTGCGCAGGCTGCCCACGCAACTGGTCGAGGCGTTCAAATCCACCCTGGAGGAGGTCGCCGAGGCCGATGTCATCCTCCATGTGGTTGACGGCTCGCATCCCGACCCCTTCTCCCAGATCGACGCGGTGAACGCTGTGCTTGCCGATATTCCCGGTGCTGAGGCGATTCCGCGCGTGATCGCTTTCAACAAGGCGGATCGCATTGACGAGGCGACCTATGGGCGTCTGCGCCGCCTGGAGCCGGAGGCGTATATCGTGTCCGCCTCGTCGGGGGAGGGGCTGGATGCGCTGAGGGCCGGCGTCGAGTCCCTGCTGCCGGTGCCGAATGTGCATGTTGAGGCGTTGCTGCCCTATAGTGCTGGGTCGTTGCTGTCGCGCGTGCGGGAGTATGGCCATGTCGATTCCATCGAATACGTCGCGGAAGGTGTGCGTGTCGAGGCCGATGTGAATGATCGCATGGCCGCGCAGATCGTCGACCGGTCGATCGGCTGATCGGTCTGCAGGCCGGGCGCACGGAGGATTCCCACCTTGGCGTGTGAGCGATAACAGGTGTTGAGAGCACTGGGATCTCGAATGTTACGGAATGATGTTTTTCTCGTCACCCTCTGTGATTAGAGTATGCCGAGGAATGGAAACATGTTGCGGCTCGCAGGGTCGGGTCGCGTGAGGAGAGGTGAGACACACTATGTCGAATTCGTCCAAGCCCACGAAGCTGGCCATTATTGGCGCGGGTGCCGTCGGTTCCACCATGGCGTTCGCAGCTGCCCAGCGTGGCGTTGCGCGTGAAATCGTGCTCGAGGACATTGCCAAGGACCGTGTGGAGGCCGAGGTGCTTGATATGCAGCACGGCTCCAGCTTCTATCCGACGGTCTCCATCGACGGTTCCGACGACCCGGAGATCTGCCGTGATGCGGATATGGTGGTCATCACCGCCGGCGCCCGACAGAAGCCCGGCCAGTCCCGCCTGGATCTTGCCGGCGCGACGATCAACATCATGAAGTCCATTATCCCGAATCTGGTGAAGGTCGCCCCGAACGCCATCTTCATGCTGGTCACCAATCCGGTTGACGTGGTGACCCATGTGTCCATGAAGCTTTCGGGCCTGCCGGCAAACCAGATCTTCGGCTCCGGCACCAACCTGGATTCCGCCCGTCTGCGCTTCCTGATCGCCCAGCAGACCGGTGTGAACGTCAAGAACGTGCATGCTTACATTGCCGGTGAGCACGGTGATTCCGAGGTGCCGCTGTGGGCTTCCGCCACCATCGGCGGCGTGCCGATGTGCGATTGGACTCCGCTGCCGGGCCATGATCCGCTGGATGCCGCCAAGCGCGAGGAGATCCACCAGGGTGTGAAGAACGCTGCGTACAAGATCATCGAGGGCAAGGGCGCGACCAACTACGCCATCGCCATGTCGGGCGTCGATATCATCGAGTCCATCCTCAACGACACCAACCGCATTCTGCCGGTGTCCTCGCTGCTGGACGACTTCCATGGCATCTCCGATGTGTGCATGTCGGTGCCGTCGCTGCTGAACCGCTCCGGCGTCAACACCCACATCAACACCCCGGTTTCCGATCATGAGCTGGCTATGCTGAAGCGTTCCGCCGAAACGCTGAAGGAGACCGCCGCCAAGTTCGGCTTCTGATAGGTGGCTGCTGGGCGCGTGCCTTGGTTGGGTTCCGCGTTCTGCTGTGCACGTGTCTTCCCGTGACGTTTGCCTCGAATGCGGCAGGGCGTCACGGGTTTTCTTGTTCTGTTGGCGGTGTCCCGTGCGTGGGCTTGCGGGTTGTGGGCGGTCGCTGTATTTTCAATAAGGAATTTTTATTGAGAATTGAGGTGGCTGATGGTCGATCCGTGTGATCATGGTGAAGTGGCCGGAGGTGCCGGAGGGGGTTCCGGTGTGGATCATCAGCGACGCCTGATGATGACGTTGGGGTTAACCGGCGTGGTGTTTGTGGCTGAGGTTGCGGGCGCCGCGCTGACTCAGTCGCTGGCCCTGTTGGTTGATGCCGGTCATATGCTCACCGATGTGTCCGTGCTGGTCGCTTCCGCGGTGACCGCGGTGCTGATGCGGCGCGAGCCTACTGCCGAGCGTACCTGGGGTTGGGCTCGTCTGGAGGTCATTACCGCCGCCGGCGGAGCGGTGGTGCTGCTTATTGTCGGTGTGTATGCGTTGGTGGAGGCGGGTATGCGCCTTGTCGGGCATGGCGCCGGTGGCGTGCGTGACGTCGGGTTGCTGCTGTGCTTTGGTGTGCTGGGGTTGGCGGCCAATGTCGGTTCCATTGGCATTCTCGCCTCGCAGCACAATGACAATATGAATATGCGCGCGGCATTCCTGGAGGTGTTGAACGACGCGCTGGGTTCGATTGCCGTGGTGATTTCGGCATTGGTGATGATGTCTACCGGTTGGGGAGGTTTTGACGCCGTTGCCGGTGGCGTGATCGCGCTGCTTATGATTCCGCGTGCCGTCAGACTGCTGCATAACGCGGTGAGGGTGTTGCTTGAGGAGACTCCCGAGGGATTGGACCTCGATGCCGTTCGCGCCCATTTGGAACGCGTGGATCATGTGGTGGCGGTTCATGATCTTCATGCCAGCACGGTGTCGACGGGGCTGCCGCGGTTGACCGCCCACGTGGTGGTCGAACGCGGCATGACCATGGATCAGGCCGTCGAAGTGCTCCGCGCATTGCAGGAATGCCTTAAGGATCATTTCCCCGTGGCTGTTGAGCATACGACGTTTCAGTTGGAGCCTGAGGGGTATCGGACTGCGGCAAGCGAGCCGCAGACTCACGCTTAGGTATGTTTCACGTTGCGGCCGTTGCCGCTGGCGTGCGGCGTCGGTCAGATTTTGCGCAGCACGGTGACGACCTTGCCCATGATTTCGGCGTGCGTGCCGTCGATGGGTGAATAGGAGGGGTTGTGTGGCATCAGCCAGACGTGCCCGTTCTCCTTGCGGAAGGTTTTGACGGTTGCCTCGTCGCCGAGCAGGGCTGCGACAATATCTCCGTTGACGGCCGAATGCTGTTCGCGCACCACCACGAAATCCCCGTCGCAGATGGCCGCGTCGATCATGGAGTCGCCGTGCACTTCCAGCATGAACAGATTACCGGTGCCGGTGAGTCGTTCCGGCAGCCGCATCACGTCGTCGATATGCTGCTCGGCGGTGATCGGCACGCCGGCGGCGATGCGGCCGACGAGCGGTATGTCGCGTGACTGGGCGATCGAGTCGGGTTCGTCCTCGGCGTGTTGGACGGGGAAGGGGAGGATCTTCGGCGAAGCGTGTTGGGGGGCGGGCTGTCCGGCGGGGGCTTCTATCAGTTCGATCGCCCGCCCCTTGTTGGCGTTCATGCGCAGGAGGCCCTTGTCGGCCAGCGCCTCCAGCTGATGCTTCACCGATGAGGGGCTTTTCAGTCCAGCGGCTTCGCCTATTTCTCGAAACGAAGGGGCGAATCCGTGTTCCCGAACATGAGCGCGAATGGCGTGAAGGACTTTGCGCTGCCTGTCGGTAAGCGTCTGATCGCCCGCGTTCGCGCCGACCTGCTCGGGTTTGAATGGGATCGTGCTCACGATTGGCTCCTTTCGTCGTGATGTCCAGTGTAGCGTGGGCCGACCATAAAATCAAACATCTGTTCGATGTTGCATCGGCGTGTCGTCGAACAAATGTGTCATCATAGTACATACGTTCTATAGTACAGACGTTCGAATCTTGATGACGAAAGGGGTGGTCTGATGGTATGGGGAACAAGGGCCGCTGTAGGCACTGTGTCGCGTATCGCCGGAGCGACGAGGGGGCGAATGCGGCGGCGCGCCGATTGCGTCGCACCACGTCGCGTGGCGGTCGCGTGTATGGTCGCGGCGCTGCCGTGGTGCGCATATGCGGCCATCATGCCGAGTGCCGATCTCAGGTCGGGATCAGAGGCAATGGTCACATATACCGTTCAACCGGGCGATACACTTTGGGGATATGCCGCCCACGCGACGCCCGTCGGCGGTGATGTGAATGATTCCATAGATGCTTTGATGAAGATCAACCATCTCGATTCGGTTGCCTTGTCCGTTGGCCAGCAGATCAAAGTGCCGGTTGATGGAGTGCGATCATGATGCCCAATGAGGCGGCAAACGCCCAAATCATCGTTCCTTGTGTCGAATGGAGCGGAGGATGGGATACTGTAGAAGTATGCATTGTCCCTTCTGCCAGAATCCTGACACCAAAGTCGTCGATACGCGCATCAGTGAGGATGGGCACGCGATTCGTAGGAGGCGTGAATGCCCGAAATGCGGCAAACGCTTCACCACAATGGAAACGTCCTCCCTGCTGGTGCTGAAACGCTCCGGTAACGCCGAGCCGTTCAGCCGTGACAAGGTGATTTCCGGCGTGCGCAAGGCCTGCCAAGGGCGGCCGATCCGGGAAGAGGACCTGAAACAGCTTGGACAGAAGGTGGAAGAGGATCTCCGATCTCGGGGTTTGGCCCAAATCGATTCAGACGAAGTGGGTCGCGCGATCCTGAAGCCTCTGCGAGATCTTGACGAAGTGGCATATCTGCGGTTCGCGTCGGTATATCAGAATTTCAACTCGCTCGCCGATTTCCAGACCGCCATTGACAGGTTGAAGCAGCGCGACGCATGAGCGTTTCATTGCCTGCGCGTTGATTGGCCATCGCGGTTGATGACCAATCAACGCGCCTTACCGGCATATTACATATCGGTAAGGCGCGCTCGTAATGCCGTCGTGAGTCATGGCTGATATACATTGCCCTTGCTCACGACACTTTGATCACGACAACAGGCGCTGCTATTCCACGATGCGCATCCTGATAGTGCCTTCAAGATGCGCTAGGGCGTCCAGCGTGGCATTCGACGGCAGCGTGGCCACATCGGTGACCACATATCCCAGCTCGCCTTCGGTGGCCAGCGATTGCGCGGTGATGTTGATGTTTTCTTCGCCGAGTACGTGGTTGACACGTGCAAGCACGCCAGGCAGGTTCTGATGCAGATGCGCGATGCGTGCCGAACCCGTGTGCGTGCCGAGATTCAGCTGCGGCAGATTCACGGAAAGCGAGGTGGAGCCCTTCTCGAAATAGTCCTCCAGCCGCTGGGAGACAAAATGTCCGATTGATTTCTGCGCCTCCAAGGTGGAGCCGCCGATATGCGGTGTGAGAATCATATTGTCCTCTTCAGCCAACGGGGTGGTGAAGGGATCTCCGCTCTTTTTCGGCTCGACGGGGAATACGTCAACCGCGGCTCCGGCAAGATGGCCTGAATCCAAATGGCGTTTCAGGGCGTCGAGATCGGCGACGAAGCCTCGCGACAGATTGATGAAGATCGCACCCTGCTTCATGTGGGCGAACTGATCCTCGCCGAAGAACCCCGTGTTGGACTTGCGGCCGTCCACATGCAACGTGACCACGTCGGACTGTTCAAGCAGTTCGTTCAGGGTGCTGCAGCGGACGGCGTTACCCAGTGCGAGCTTTTCCTCGATGTCGTAGAACACCACATGCATGCCGAGCGCCTCGGCGAGCACGGACAGCTGGGAACCTATGTTGCCATATCCGATGATGCCCAGGGTCTTGCCGCGCACCTCATGCGAGCCGGAGGCGGATTTGTCCCACATGCCATGCTTGATATGATGCGTGTGCGCGGGGATGCGACGGAGCAGGCAGATGATGTCGCCGACCACCAATTCCACCACCGAGCGGGTATTGGAATAGGGGGCGTTGAACACTGCGATGCCTCGTTTGCCTGCGTAGGCGAGATCTACCTGGTTGGTGCCGATGCAGAAGCATCCCACGGCGGTCAGGTTCGGCCTCGCGTCCAGCACTCGTGCGGTGACATTGGTTTTGGAGCGAACGCCAAGCACGTCAACGCCGTCCAGTGCGTCGATGAGCTCGTCTTCGGACAGGGCGCCCTTCAGGGCCTCGACTTCAAAGCCATGGTTGCGCAGGCTCTCGGCGGCGCAAGGATGGATGTTCTCCAACAATAATGCTTTAGGCATGTCTCTCACTTTAGTAGGACGGGCGGCTTTCCCGACACCGTTCGACGGAATGCCTCATTTTTTCGAATAAGGCGTCATGCGACGGGACCGTGCCGGGGCTGCGAAGGGGACGTCTTCAGTTTTGCAGCGGCAGGTCCTTGGCGTCGCGTTCGGTCCGCACTATGGTCAGGCGTTGGGTGGGCCGCGTCATCGCCACATAGAGATCCGATGCCGCCACCAGGCGCGACGCCGCATCGTTCTCGATTTCCCCGGGCTGCATCACCACCACCGCATCATATTCGAGGCCCTTCACCGCTTCGGTGTCGCATACCACAACCTGGCGGTCCCAATCGCTTTGCGATTCGAATCTGGCGGCATTGGTCTCGCCGAAAGTTTTGAGCAGGGACTTGGACACGGCTCGTTTCAGTGTCGCAAGTCGGCCGGTCGGGGCGATAACCGCCACACGTCCGGTCCCGTCGGAGGAGACGAACTCCTGCGCGAGCCGCGCCGCTGTTTTGGCCGTGCGGCGAATCAGGTCGTCGTCACTGCCCGCCAGCAGCTGCTGCACGGATCCGGGCACTTGGCGCACCGCGTTGACCGTCGAAATGTACAGGCCTTCGGCGGTGGCGAACGCAGCCGCCATATCCGACACCTCCTGGGGATTGCGGTAATTGATCGTCAACTCGTTGAGATCCCAGTTGTCGTGGCCGAAGAGCGGATTCAGCGTTTTGGCCCAGTGGCGGGTTCCTCCCAGCGCGGAGGTTTGCGCCACATCGCCCACGATGGTGAACGAACGGGACGGGCAGCGCCGGATCAGCATGCGCCAATCCATGGCCGTCAGCTCCTGCGCCTCGTCGACCACGATATGTCCGTAGGTCCATTCGCGGTCGGAGGCTGCGCGCTGGGCGGCCGTCTCGTCGTCCAGCCCGTTGATCTGGTCGACCAGCATCTGCGAGGTGACGATGCCGGAGCCGATGCCCGCCTGGGCGAGCGTATCTCGGGCGTACGCCTCCTCCTCGGCGCGTTGCGCGTCGGCCGCGGTATTGCGGGCGGCCAGCTTCGGGTCGGCACCCAGCAGCTCGAACGCCTCGTCAAGCAGGGGGACGTCCGAGCGGGTCAACGGCGCGCCTTTGGGGCGGGTGAGCGCGGCGACGTCGGCGTCCGACAGCCAGGGGGCGAATCGCTTCAGCCGCTTGGGCTTGGCGAACATATTGTCGATCAGCCAGGGGGCGGTCATCGGAAGCCATGCCAGATTCAAGGTCTTGCGCACCCTGTCGTTCATGCGCAGCAGCGAAGTGGTGCGATTCAGCTCCGACTGCTCGGGTGTGTAGTCAAGCTGTTCCGCGTATCGGGACGTCATGGCGCGCAGCATGGATTTGACGAAGGTTTCGCGCGCCTTGTTATGTGGTTGCCGGGTTCGTTTGGCATCCAGTTGCGCCTGCTCGATGTCGGTGGCGGTCATGGGCACCAGGAATCCGTTCACCGCCACCGTCGGCAGGTCTTTGGGCACGCGAATCCGCGCGGCGATCGCGTTGGCCACGGCCGAAGCCATGCGCTTGTCCCCCTTGAGCTGTGCCGCGCGGGGGGTGTCGGTCGCCGTGGCCTCGATGCCGGGAATCAGATCCGCGATGGTGCGTGACACTACGCCCGTCTCTCCCAGTGAGGGCAACACCTGATCGATGTAATGCAGGAATGCGGGAGACGGGCCGACCACCAGCACGCCGGAGTGTTCGAGCATGCGGCGGTGAGTATACAGCAGATAGGCGGCGCGATGCAGCGCCACAGCCGTTTTGCCGGTGCCGGGGCCTCCCTGCACCACCACGGCGCGATTGAGCTCGGTGCGGATGATGCGGTCCTGCTCGGCTTGGATCGTGGCGACGATATCGGTCATCTTGCCAGTTCGACGCGAACTCAGCGATGCCAGCAGCGCCCCCTCGCCCGTCAACGTACCGGCTTCGGAGGCCTCGCCCACACGATCGGCATGAACGTCGAGCACCTCATCTTCGACGCCGACGACTTTGCGGAAGCTGAGGGTGATGTGACGTCGCATCACAATGTCGCCATGGTGGGAGGGCGTCGCCTCATAGAACGGGCGGGCCGCATCGGCTCGCCAGTCGGTGAGGATCGGCTCGTGCTCTTCGCTCGACAGTCCGATACGCCCGATATACCGGCGCTCGCCGGCCGCGGTGTCAAGTCGGCCGAACACCAGACGATCCTCCACGGCGCGCAACTGCGTCAGACGATCCTCATACATCGTGGCGAAGGAATCGCGTTCGGTGCGCTGGGTGGGGGATCCGTGCGATCCCGCGGCGCGAACCGCGTCCAACCGCTGTCTGGCCTGGGCCCGCAACCCGTCCAGCCGCTTGTATGCGCGGTCCACCGCCTGCTGCTCTTCGCTCATTTGGGACGCATAACCCGGCATGCTGTATTGCGCTCCTGTTCTGCTTGGTACACGAAAAACTAGGACAACCAATTTACTCCCATGGGTCTACCCAGCAGCGTCGCAGTTCCGGTGCCGAATTGAATTCTTGGTGAATTCGTCGGTTGATGCGTTGTCCGTTTTCGGCTTGCGGCGAAGACGTACTGCCCGGCTGGCTGCCCGGGTGCGGCGATGTGCAGGAAAAGGGAAGCTTTTACCAATTTGGTGGGGGATTTTGGTGAAGTGTGGAGTAAAGTGGGGGACGTTGCTCGAAGTGTGTGTGAATCAACCCGGGTGCAATAACAAAAAAGGAGGTGGAGGCCGTGGACGAACTGACGAATAATGGGGGGAATGACAGCAGCGCGTTCGGCGGTCTGCTGCCTCCGCTGCTGTTGGGCACCTACACTCCGAAAATCGACGCCAAGGGCCGCATGGCGCTGCCGGCTAAGTTCCGTTCCCAACTCGGCGATGGCCTGGTGATGGCCCGTGGCCAGGAGCGCTGCGTCTATGTGTTGCCCGTGAGTGAATTCCGTCGCGTGGCGGCTCAGATCCAGCGCACGTCCTTGGGCAACAAGGCCGCACGCGAGTATCTGCGAGTGTTTCTTTCCGGAGCAACCGATGAGGTGCCCGACAAACAGGGACGCGTGCTGGTGCCGCAGATGCTGCGAGACTATGCCAACCTGGGTAGCGACATTGTGGTGATCGGCGTTGGCACCCGTGCCGAAATCTGGAATAGGGACGCCTGGGAATCCTATCTCGAAACCAAGGAAGAGGCGTATTCCGATATCGCCGATGACGTATTGCCGGCGGTGGAGTTCTGATGACCGATCGCACAACAGTTCCCGAATCAATTGATCTGGCGGCCATCCATCAGCCGGTGCTGCTGGATGATTGCGTGTCGCTTGTCACCCCGGCGCTGAATCACCCGGACGCCGTGGTGGTTGACTGCACGCTGGGGTTGGCCGGACATTCCACGGCCTTCCTGAAGGCGGCGCCCCAAGCGCGTCTTATTGGCATCGATCGTGATGCCGAGGCGCTGGGGCTTGCCACGCGGCGCATTGCCGAGGCTGGTTTTTCGGACCGGTTCACGCCGGTTCACGCGGCTTTCGATGTGTTGGCCGACGTACTTGACAGTCGCGGCATCGAGCAGGTGGACGCCGTGTTCATGGATCTGGGCCTTTCGAGCCTGCAGATCGACGAAACGGACCGAGGTTTCTCATATTCCCATGACGCGCCGCTGGACATGCGTATGGATCCGACGCAATCCCTGACCGCAGCGGACGTGTTGGCCACCTATTCCGCGCAGGAGCTGACGCGCATCTTCCGGGAATACGGCGAAGAACGCTTTGCGCGTCAGATCGCATCGCGCATCGTGCGCGATCGCGCCGACGAGCCGCTGACCACCTCCGGGCAGCTCAACCGTCTGGTGGATCGGGTGGTTCCGCAGGCGCATCGCCCTGCCGGCAATCCGGCCAAGCGGGTGTTTCAGGCTCTGCGCATTGAAGTCAATGGCGAACTGGACAAGCTGGCCAGCACCCTGCCCCAGGCTGCCAGCCATCTCGCGGTGGGCGGGCGCATTGTGGTTGAGTCGTATCACTCGCTTGAGGACCGCACCGTCAAGCGTTTCATGGCCCAGGGGCTGAGGGTCGACGTTCCCGCCGGTCTGCCGGTCGTTCCCGAGGACGCGAAGCCGTTTTTCTCGGAGTTGACGAGAGGCGCGGTCAAAGCCGACGAAACGGAGATCGCCGCCAATCCCAGGTCGGCTTCCGTTCGGCTCAGGGGCGTCGAGCTTGTTCGTCCCCTGCCCGAGCGCTGGCGCAGCGCCTTCACCCGAGAGGGGAGGGCCTGATGTCCACATCGTCGCGTTCCGCGCGCTCGGCGCGGTCGTCCCGCAGCGTATCCGCCGCATCCTCCCGTACGGTGAAAACCCGTCCCGACAACGGGGAAGCGCCCGGCCCCGGCAAGCGGGCGGAGCGTCGTTCTGGCGTTTCGCATGATCGGAAGGGCAACGCCGTCTCACTGGCTGGTGGAGCGAGAACAATAGTGCTGTGGGTTATGAACCGGAGGTCGCCGTTCCTGCCCACGATCGTGGCCGCACTGTTTCTGGTCGGCACGCTATTGGGCACGCTGGCCTTGCGCACGTGGATGGTGGAGGACTCGTTCGAGGCCACGCGTCTGGCTCGTTCCATCAACAATCTCAAGCAGGATGCGCAGGAATATCAAAACCAGCTGGATCGTTTGGAGGCTCAGTTGCCGGCCAAGGCGCAGAAATTGGGAATGGTGCCGCAACAGGGGTCCATTGCCATTGACCTCAATGGGTATCAGCCCCCGGCGGATTCCCCGGAGCAGTCGAGCACACAGGAACAGGAGGCACGATGATTGCGGCGTTCCGTCGTTTCCTGAACTCCCACACCCCTTTCTTCAACCGCGTGCTGGCCGTTTCGCTGGTGTTCGCAGTGGTGGCATGCGTGGCCTTCGGCCGCCTGGCATGCATCCAGTTGCTTGAGGGTGCGTCCACCGCGCAGGCGGCTACCGACAGCCGGACCACCAAGACCACGCTGTACGCCCAGCGTGGATCCATCGTGGACACCAATGGCACGGTGCTGGCCCAGAGCGTTGAGCGGTACACCATCATCGGAGATCCCCTGATGGCTTCGAGCTTCACGCCGATCGACTGCGGAACCAGTCAGGCGAAAGCGACCGGATACTGCCATAGCATCAACGGCCAGAATGTCGGCGAAACCGGTCCTGCTGCCGTCGCAAGGCTGCTGGCGCCGCTGCTTGGGCAGAATGCCATGGAGCTGGGGGCCAAATTGACCGGAACCTCGCGTTATGTGGTGCTTGCCAAAGACGTGGAGCCCTCGCTGAAGCGACAGATCGACGAGCTGCATCTTTCCAGCGTGATCAGTGCCCAAAACGCCTCGCAGCGCGTCTATCCCAATGGCACATTGCTGGGGTCGCTGCTGGGCGGCGTCGACGATTCCGGTTCCGGAGTGGCGGGCATCGAGCAGATGGAGAACCAGGCTCTGACCGGCACGGACGGTTACGAGATCTATCAGCAGGGCGATACCGGCCAGAAAATCCCCGGCACGCAGACCCAATCCGTCGCCCCAGTGAACGGTTCCACGGTCAAGCTCACCATAGACCGCGACGTGCAGTGGTATGTGGAGAAAACCATCAAGGAGGCCAAGGACCAGTACAAGGCCGCTTGGGGTCTCGCCGTGGTGTCAGATCTGAACGGCAACATCATCGCGCTGGCCGATTCCGATCAGTATGATGCGGGCAGTACCGAGGCCAAGATGCATGTGTCGCGTGTGGGAACCGAACTGTTCGATCCGGGCTCCACCGGCAAGGTCATCACGATGGCCGGGCTGCTGCAGGAGGGGCTGCACAAGGCGAGCGACAGGTTCTCGGTGCCGTCCACCATCACGGAGGACAACCAGACGTACAAGGATTCGCACGAGCATGGGACCAGCAAATGGACGCTGGCCGGTATTCTTGAGAATTCGTCGAATGTCGGCATGATCATGGCCTCCAAGGATTATTCGGACGGCAAGCGTTACGAGTACCTCACCAAATTCGGCGTGGGACAGTCCACCGGACTGAATCTGCCGGGCGAGTCGAGCGGTTCGCTGACCACCCCCGATCGCTGGGATCGCCGTACGCGCAATACCGTGCTCTTCGGCCAGGGATATTCGGTGACAGCCCTGCAGCTGACCAATATGGCCGTGACGATCGCCAACAAGGGCGTCAAACCGTCATTGAAGCTGGTGCAGTCGGTGACCGACGCCAACGGGCATCAGGTCTCCACGGCCGGTGACGCGGCCACCCGCGTGGTGGACGAGCAGGTGGCCGCCGATGTGCTCAATGCGATGGAATCCGTGGCGGTGAGCTACGAGAAAACCGTGTCGGTTCCCGGGTATCGCGTTGCCGCAAAAACCGGTACCGCCGAGGTCGCCGGCCCCTCGGGCGGGCTGACATCCATCGTGGCGGACTGGGTCGGCATTCTTCCCGCCGACAATCCGCAATATGTGGTTACCGTGGTGCTCAAGGATCCTACCGGCACGTATGGTGGTGTGACGGCGGGACCGGTTTTTGCGCAGATCGGCCAATTCCTGATGCAGAAGTACGAGGTGACGCCTTCCGCGCCACGGACCGATGCCATTGATACGGATTGGTGACGGGTTACGAAAGGTGGCGGGCAGTGGGCTCAGTGAGTGAATCGTTGACGCAGCGCATTACGCTGGAGTCGTTGGCGAGCAGATATGGGTTGTCGCTGGAACCGGCGTTTGCGGCTCCGGTGACGGTGACGTCCCTGACGGACGATCTTGATGATGTTCGTCCGGGCGCCCTGTACATGCCGCTTGATGAGACCCCCACCGCCAATCTGGTGGGGCGCGCGTTGGACCGTGGCGCATACGCCATGCTGGCGCCCGCTGCGTTGCGCGGCGGGTTTGGCGAGACGGACATCCCGGTGCTGTATGGTGATCTCACCGATGCCCAGGTGGGGCAACTCGCTTCGTGGGTGGCGGGCAATCCATCCGAATCCCTGGCCATGTTTGCGGTTTGCGGCCCGCAGGCCGCCGCCACGGTGACCGAGCTGGCCGATTTTCTGCATGTGCTGGGCAACCCCGTCACGCGCGTCAGCGTCCAGGGGTCGTACTGCTTGGACCGTAGGGTCGAATTGCGCTATCCACTGGATGCTTTGCAGGTCCAGCACGTCCTGTCGGTTGGCGCTGAGGATGGTGCGGCCGCGGCCGTTATCTGCCTGGATGACGCGACGCTGAAACGGGGGTCGGTCAGCGGGATGAGCTTCGATGTGCTGGCGGTGGCGGACGACACAAGGCTGACGGTGCCGACACAGCGAAAAATAGTGGAGTATGCGAGGCGGAACTACGGCTTTGCCCTTGACGACAACAGCCATGTCGCGTCTCGAACCAGCGATTCCGACGCCATGGCCCGGCAGGTCGACAGTCTGGACGGAGAGGACCCCAGCGCCGTCAGCTGCCTGTCGACCGCCATCGCCATGGTGATGGCCGCAGGAGTCAAACGCAGCAATATCCGCAGCGCTTTGCGCGTTTCGAGAGAGTTGCGGTAGCGCGGGACGCCGCGTTCTGCAGAATGTAACAAATTGAGCGAACTATCGAAAGGCTGATAGAACCATCATGATGACCATGACCCTATCCGAAATTGCCGAGGCGGTCGGGGGCGACCTTGACTTGTCCGCCGTGGCGGGTGCCGCGCGGACGGCTCAGACGCCGCTTGCCACCACCGTGGTCAGCGATTCGCGACAGGTTGGCGAGGGATCCGTCTTCGTGGCCATCAAAGGCGAGCGGGTGGACGGTCATGACTTCGTCGCCGGTGTGGCCGGGGCCGGTGCGGTGGCGGCCATCGTCGAGCACAAGGTGCCCGAAGCCGCCATTGCGCAGATCGTCGTGGCCGACAGCGTGCGGGCTCTGGGCGCTTTGGCCCGACACAACATCGAACGTCGCAGGGCGTGCTCCGCACCGTTCACCATCGTCGGCATCACCGGCTCGGTGGGCAAAACCACCACCAAGGACCTGCTGAAGGCCATGCTGTCTCAGCTTGGTGGCACCGTGGCGCCGGTCGGCTCGTTCAACAACGACATCGGGCTGCCGCTGACGGCTCTGAAAGTCGACGGGTCCACCCGGTATTTCGTGGCGGAGATGGGCGCGAACCACGTCGGCGAGATCGCCTACCTGACCACGATCGCCCCGCCGGACATCGCGGTGGTGCTGAAGGTCGGTGTGGCGCATCTGGGCGAGTTCGGGTCGGTGGAGCGCATCGCACTGGCCAAGAGCGAGATCATTCGTGGGCTGGTGCCGCACGGGGTATCGGTACTCAACGCCGACGACGCGCATGTCGCGGCTATGGCCGGCATCGCACCGGGTGACGTGATCTGGTTCGGACGGGATGCGCATGCCGCGGACGGACGCATCCCGGTGCTTGAGGCGCGCGATGTGCATCACGACGAGCTTGATCACCCGTCGTTCGTCCTTGCCAAGGGAACGGAATCGGCTGAGGTGCATCTGGCGATTTGCGGCGACCACAATGTGATGAACGCCCTGGCAGCCGCCACGGTGGCCGATCATCTGGGCCTCGGGCTGGCCGACATAGCCCGCGTGCTTACCGACCAGCGCCATATCAGTCCCCATCGCATGGCGGTGAGCGAGGTGCGGCGCGACGACGTGACGTTCACGCTGATCGACGATTCGTTCAATGCCAATCCTGATTCCATGCGCGCCGGACTGGACGGTCTTGCCGCCTGGGGTGCGTCGCGTTCCCGCCAACCCAGCCGCATAGCCGTGCTGGGGTCGATGCTGGAGCTCGGCGACGACGAGCACGAACTTCATCGTTCCATCGGCGCGTACGCGGCCGGTCTGGGAGTGGACGCCCTGATCGCGGTCGGGTCGGAAACCGACGCCTCACTGGATGCGCTCGCCGCTGATATTGCGCGAGGAGCCCGGGAGACCGGTGATGCCGGGCTGACAGTAGAATTGGTGCATACCGCGGCGCAGGCCGATGCCTCGGTGCGCGCCATCGTGGCCCATGCCTGCGATCCGGTGGTGCTGCTGAAGGGATCGCATGCGTCCGGACTGAACGCCCTTGCCGATCAATGGGCTGTGCAGCTTCCGGCGCCCGCCGTCGGCGACGGCGGATCCGCAACGGGTCGTCGGGCGTCATGACGGTCGGAGAGAATCAAGAATCGGGAAACGCTGATATGAGGGGAAAGGACTGGCGGTGATCGCACTCATCATTGGCATGTTGGTATCGCTGATCGTCATCATGGTTGGCACGCCATTGCTTATTCGTCTGGTGCATAAGCTGCATTATGGCCAGTACATTCGTCAGGACGGGCCGAAGTCCCATCAGATCAAACGCGGCACGCCGACATTGGGCGGCGTGGTGATCAACCTGGCCATTGTGCTGGGATGGGGCAGTTCGGCGCTGTACCGGTATCTGCGTTCCGGGGACGTGCCGTCGTGGTCGGCGCTGCTGGTGCTCTTCGCGATGCTGTCGATGGGAGTGCTTGGCTTCATCGACGATTTCGCCAAGGTGCGCAAAAAGCAGAACGAGGGACTGACCGTGCGGGGCAAGTTCATCGGACAGTTTATTTTCGCCACCATCTATGCGGTGCTGGCGCTGATCCTGCCGACGAAATCCGGGTTTCCCAGTGCGCAGCCGGGTATCAGCTACATCGAGCAGCCGTTCTTCACATTCGATTTCGCAGGCCGTGCCGTGGCCATCGTGTTGTTCGTGATCTGGGTGAATCTGCTGCTGACCGCGTGGACCAATGCCGTCAATCTCACTGACGGCCTTGACGGTCTTGCCGCGGGAAGTTCGATGATCGCATTTGTCGGATACGCCGTCATCGCGTTTTGGGAGAGCTACCATATTCGTGGCGGAGGGCATCAGGGCTTCTCCTACGCGGTGTCCGATCCGCTTGATTTGACCATCATCGCGGTGTGCGCCGCCTGCGCATGCTGCGGTTTCCTGTGGTACAACAGCAATCCTGCGGAGATATTCATGGGGGATACCGGCTCGCTGGCACTTGGCGGCCTGTTCGCCGCACTGTCCATCGCCACGCATACCGAGTTCCTGGCGGTGGTTCTTGGCGGCCTGTTCGTCATCGAGGTCTGCTCCGACGTGATTCAGGTGAGCTATTTCAAGATGACGCATAAGCGCGTGTTCAAGATGGCGCCCATCCACCATCACTTTGAATTGTGCGGTTGGCCGGAAACCCGCGTTGTCGTGCGTTTCTGGATGATCGAGCTGATGTTCGTGCTCGTGGCGTTGGTGCTGTTCTACTGGGATTGGGCCTCGCGTTCTGGCCTGCTGTGGTAAAGGAGTTGGGTGACGATGACCGATTTTTCCGATAAGACCGTGCTGGTGGCAGGATTGGGCGTGTCCGGCCGCAGTGTGCGTGAGGTGCTGACGGGACGGGCTCGGCGTGTGCTGTGCGTCGACGAGAAACGCGACGACGCCGATCTGCACTCCTTTGACGAGGTGCCGTGGGACCAGGTCGATGTAGTGATGACTTCCCCGGTGTTCCGCCCGAATTCCCCGTTCATTCTCGAGGCTCAGCACCGCGGCATTCCGGTTGTCTCGGAGGTGGAACTTGCGTGGCGGCTGCGCGCGAGCAACCACGCGACCGGTCGTCCTGCTGGGTGGATTGGCATTACCGGCACCAACGGCAAAACTTCCACCACCGAAATGACGTCGGCCATGCTGTGTGAATCGGGTCTGGATGCCCCGGCTGTGGGCAATATCGGCAAGGCGGTCTCCCATGCCGCCGTCGAATCCTCCCATGATGCGTTGTGCGTGGAGCTGAGTTCGTTCCAATTGCATTTCACCGAGTCTCTGGCATTGGATTGCGCCGCGATCACCAATCTCGCCGACGACCATCTTGACTGGCACGGTGGTTTCGCCAATTACGCGCACGACAAGTCCAAGGTCTATCGCGGCGTAAGACGCACGTTGGTGTACAACGCCGACGACCGGCGCGTGACCGACTTGGCGTTGGCGGCGCATCCGGCCGAGGGGTGCCGGATGGTGGGCTTCACGCTGCATGCTCCCCAGGCCGGGCAGATTGGTGTGGACGACGGCTGGATCGTCGACCGTTCCGGCCTGACCGGGCGACCTGCCGGCGAGGCCGTGCGCATTGCCGAGGTACTGTCGTTCAAGCATCTCTGCGAGCCCGATGGGACCGTATACCCGCATCTGCTGGCTGATGGGTTGGCCGCGTTGGCGCTGGCCCTGGGCTATGGAGTTGCGGTGGAGCCTGCCGTCAAGGCGTTGCGCGGGTTTGCTCCCGGCGGTCATCGCATCGCCACCGTGGCCCGTTTGCAATCCTCGGGGAATCCGGCCGAGGATATCCGATTCGTTGATGATTCGAAGGCCACCAACGCCCATGCCGCTCATGCGTCGCTGGCGAGCTTTGCCCCCAAGTCCGTGGTGTGGATCGCCGGTGGGCTGGCAAAAGGCAGCCGTTTTGAGGATCTGGTGGCCGATCAGGCCCATACCATTGCCGCCGCGGTGGTTATCGGCAGGGATCAGCGTCCCATGCTTGACGCCTTCGCCTCCTCCGCGCCCGAGATTCCGTTGACTATGATCGACCCCGATGCCGACGGTGGCAGCGACACCGTGATGGACCGTGCGGTGAATGCGGCGGGGGCGTATGCCAGGCCGGGGTCCGTTGTGCTGATGGCGCCGGCGTGCGCTTCGATGGACCAGTTCAAGTCATATGCGGATCGTGGAGATCAGTTCGCGGCTGCGGCTGCCCGCTGGGTGCGTGAGCATGCCGAAACGCGCTAGATTGGATACCGGCAAGGTCAATAGACCGGCTCGGTCCTCCCGATCCTTTCGATCGGCTTCGTCGCCCCGGAGGCGGCGTTCGCAGACGGTGAAGTTGAAGCCCGACGGTCGGCGGTACCGTGGCTGGCGCGTGCTGCTGAATCCGCTGTGGTGCTACTGGGGATTCATCGTCTCGGTGATTGTGGTCACCATATTCGGTTTGCTGATGGTGTTTTCCAGCTCTACCGTCAGTTCGGTGTCCAAACAGGAGTCGCCGTGGAGCGAGTTGTTCAGTCAGGGAGTGTATTGCCTGATCGGCGTCGGGTTCGCCGTGGTGGCCATGCACCTGCCCAGGTCGCTGTACCAGCGGTTCGGCATTGTCACCGTGCTCATTGCATGGGTGTTGCAGGCCCTGACGTTTACGCCCCTGGGACGCGGCGCCGGCGGCAATAACGGTTGGCTGTATCTGTTCGGCGTGTCGCTGCAACCCGCAGAGGTGCTGAAACTTGCGCTGTGCATATATCTGCCGCGTTCGCTGATGCTCGCAAAGAGTCGGTACAGGGTGTTGCCGCTGTGGAAGGCCTATGCGCTTCCCCTTGGCATTTTCGTCGTGAGCTTCATGCTGGTGATCGGCGGCAAGGATCTCGGCACCGCCATGATCATCGTGCTCATCGGATTCTTCGCGTTCCTCGTCGGAGAATTTCCCCTGAAGATTCTTGGACTTGCGTCGGTGGTCGGGGCCATTGGCATTGTGTGCATGTTCGTGCTTGGGTCAGGCAACCGCATGTCCCGTATTCAGGCCACCTATGGTACGTGTACGGATACGCAGGGCGTGTGCTGGCAGATCACCCACGGCATGTACGCCATGGGATCCGGTGGTCTGCTGGGCGTGGGATTGGGCAATTCGCGTGAGAAGTGGGGGTATCTGCCCGCCGCCCATAATGATTTCATTTTCGCCATCATTGGCGAGGAACTTGGTTTTGTTGGGGCTGGGCTGCTGATCCTTGGCTTTGTGACGATGGGATGGTGTCTGGTCGTTGTGGCGTTGCAGGCCAGGGACGTGTACCCGCGCATGGTGCTGGTATGCATTGCCGGCTGGATTGTGGGTCAGGCTCTTATCAACATCTGCGTGGTGCTGAAGATACTGCCGGTGATCGGTTTGCCCATGCCATTCGTGTCGTCGGGTGGTTCGGCTCTCATCATGTGCCTGATCGCCGCGGGCGTGGCGGTGCAGATGATGAAGCAGCAGCCGGATGTCGCTGCCGGTTTGGCGAAGGCGTGACGGGCCGCTGTACGACGAATGTTTCGCTCGACAAGTGGACGAATATGCCGGCCATTACCTGCAGGTCGCCTGTTTTGCGATTAAGCTGGGCAACTATGAGTAGTAAGAGAGTGCATGTGGTACTGGCCGGCGGCGGCACGGCCGGTCACGTCAACCCGTTGCTGTCCGTGGCCGGAGCGATCCGCCAGTCCGATCCCGATGCGGTTGTCACGGTTATCGGGGGCAACACCGGGTTGGAAAACCAGTTGGTGCCGGCGGCGGGCTACGAGATGGACACCATCGACAAGGTACCGTTTCCCCGCTCCCTGAACGCGGATGCCTTCGCATTCCCCTTCCGCTGGGTGTCGGAGGTCAGAAGGGTCAAGGCGATTCTTGCTCGACGACAGGCTGACGTAGTGTGCGGGTTTGGCGGCTATGTGTCCGCTCCGGTGTATCGCGCCGCGAAAAAGATGGGTATCCCGCTGGCTTTCCACGAACAGAACGCCAGGGCTGGCATGGCCAATAAGCTGGGTGCCGGATGGGCTGATTTCATTGGCACGGCGTATGCGGACACGGGGTTGAAGCCCGGGGCGCGCACGCGCATGGAACGTGTCGGATTGCCGCTGCGGCCGGCGATTGCCGAACTCGCCGGGCATTTGGAGGAGAACCGTCAGTTGGCGCGCGTGGCGGCGGCTTCCGAGCTTGGCATTGATCCGACCCGCCCGTTGGTGCTCGTCACCGGCGGCTCATTGGGCGCACAGAGTCTGAACGAGGCTGTGGCGTCGTGCGCCGGACAGCTGCTGGAGCATGCCCAGATCATCCATTTGACCGGTAGGGGCAAATTGGCCGAGGTGCAGCGGCTGGTGACCCAGTCCGCCGGTGCCGACGCGCTCAATGGTCTGGGACTTGATACCGTGGGGCAGGGTGATTATCACGCGGTGGAGTATTTGGAGCGCATTGATCGTGCTTTTGCCTGCGCGGATCTGGTGATTTGCCGTTCCGGCGCTGGAACGGTGAGCGAATTGACCGCATTGGGACTGCCTGCCATTTACGTGCCGCTGCCGATCGGCAATGGCGAGCAGCGATTCAATGCACAGCCGGTGGTGGATGCGCATGGCGGTTTGATGGTTGCCGACGAGGATTTCACGTCGCACTGGGTCGCCGGTCATGTTCCCCAGATGCTGGCCGATGCCGAAGCCCTGACGGCTATGGGACGGGCCGCATGGGGATACGGTATCCGAGACGCCGCCCAGATAATGGCCGAACGTGTGTTGAATCTGGTGAAATGATGGTTCGCGCGGCGTGATCCGTCGTGTCGCGCGACCATAATGGACGACGTTGTAATCCGTGCTTTGTCCTCCCACAAGGAGTCTGTCGTGACCGAATCCGCCATTGTGCTTGATCCCACCCATGTGTCCTTCACTCCGGCCGATACCGTAGCCGGACTGGGGGTAACGCATTTTATCGGCATAGGCGGTTCCGGTATGAGCGTGCTCGCCGAGATGCTGCATGAGCAGGGCGTCGCGGTCACCGGCTCCGACCGCGAGGAGGGGGCCAAAACGCGGCGGCTGCGCGAATTGGGCGTCAACGTGTCGATCGGCCAGCGTGCCGACCATGTCGCCGGTGCCTCCACCGTGGTGTTCTCCAGCGCCATCAAGCCGGACAATCCGGAAATCGTGGCCGCTGCCGCCGCGGGTGCCCATATCGTGCATCGCAGCGATATCCTGGCATTGCTGCTGAACGCCAAACGGGGAGTGACGGTCGCCGGTGCGCATGGCAAAACCACCACCAGTGCGTTGCTGGCGCACATACTGTCCGTGGCGGGCACCGGCGCACTCGCCGACCCGAGCTATGCGATCGGTGGATCCATCCAAACGCCGGACGGTGGCGTCAAGGACGGCGGCCACGCGGGCAGCGGATCAGTATTGGTGGCGGAGGCCGACGAATCCGACGGCAGCTTTGAAAAATATCATCCCGAAATCGCCATCGTCACGAATGCCGAGCCGGATCATCTGGACCATTACGGCGACGCGGCGCATTATCACGCGGCATTCGTTGAACACGCACAGCATGCCACCGGGCATGTGATTCTGTGCGGCGACGACGAAGGCGCCGTGGACGTGCTTGAGGCCCTCCCGCAGGACACCGCTCGACGAACCGTCGTATATGGCGTTTCGGTGGCGTCGCTGCCGGAATCGGTGCGTGCCAAGGTGGGGGCACTGGTGACCATCGAATCCGAGGCGGAGACCAGGCAGTCCGGTAGCGAGACCTTTGTCCTTCATATTCCCGCGGGGTTGCTGGGGGAGCCCGCCGGAGAATCCCACGTGCACGTGAGGCTGGCCATTCCGGGGCTGCATAATGCCCGCAATGCCACGGCGGCCATTCTTGCGGCGGCGTTCCTGGGGTTGGATCCGTCCCGGGCCGCCGACGCGGCTTCGACGTTCCGTGGCGCGGCCCGCCGCTTCCAGATCCGCGGTTGCGTGGAGGGCGTCACCGTGGTCGACGATTATGCGCATCACCCCACCGAGATAGCGGCGCTGCTGGATGCCGCGCGTCGTCGCTATCCCGACTCGACGTTGCGCGTGCTGTTCCAGCCCCATCTGTTCTCGCGGACGCGCTTTTTCGCCAGGGAGTTTGCCGAGGCGCTCGCCAAAGCCGACGATGTGATCGTCACCTGCGTGTTCCCCGCCAGGGAAAAGGCGGCCGACTTCCCCGGAGTGGGCGCGCTGACAATTGTCGACGCCGCCGATGGAGTGTCGCATGATCCTGCTGACGGATGGATTATGGCCGTGCAGGATATGTGCCAGGCGGCCAAGATGCTGTGCATGCGCGCGCATCGCGGTGACGTGCTGTTCACCGTGGGGGCCGGCGACATCACGCAGATGTCCACTGTGATGCTGCGGGTGCTTGAGGCGCATCGTGAAATGCATCAGATTCGCAATGCGACCATGCCGGAGCGGCAATGACGGGTCGTGTCGTATCGTCCGCCGCCACTGTCCCGGGCAAGACCGATGAGTCTCAGCCGGTAAAACGCCGTACCGCCCGTTCGGTGGCATCGCAGGCGATGACCGCGTCGAAGCCGGGCGCGTTTGTCGATGCGCGCGACCTGCAATCCGACCAGGCGGTTTCGGACCGGATCGAGGCTTCGCAGACGCAGGGCCCTTTCCGCCGCCCCAAGATCATAGATTTCAAAGCCCGGGGCAGAGAGGAGCGTAAGGCGCAGGCCATCACCATTGCGCTTCGTGCGGGAATCGTCGCGCTTGTCGTGGCGGTATTGTCCGGCATGGTGTGGCTGCTGTTCTTCTCTCCGGTGCTCAAATTGGAGGCGTCTCACATTACGGTGAGCGGGGCCAACGAGTGGGTGAGCGCGGAGGAAGTCGCCACTGTGGCCGAACGCCAGGTGGGACGTTCGCTGCTGGTCGTGTCCACGAGCGGTATCGAGCAGGATCTCAAGGCTCTGCCCGGCGTCACGTCGGCGGAAGTCTCTCGACAGTGGCCCCACGGCGTCGCCATTAGCGTGGCGGCGCAAAAACCGGCCGCCGTGCTGCGATCCTCTGACGGGTCGCTGACCGCGGTGGACAGCCAGGCGCGCGTGCTGAATGCGGTGGGCGCTTCAGTTGACGGCATTCCCGTGGTGGATGTGGACAGCGTCGAGTCCGGTCTGGAATCGAAGGCGGTGCAGCAGACGCTGGAGGTTCTTGCGTCATTGCCGGAATCCTGGCGTCAGCGGATCACCAAAGTCACCGCCAAAACACAGGATTCGGTGACTACGGAGCTGGATAACGGCCAGATCGCGATTGTGTGGGGCGACGCGTCGCAGCTCGCGCTCAAAAAAGCCGAGGTTGATAAGATCATCAACGACCCCGCCGTAATCGGCGACAAGCATCATGTCAATGTGTCATCGCCGAAGAAGCCGATCATCAAATAGTCGCCGTGCCGCGCTCGGGTGATATCCGGCGTCCGGTGGTAACGGTGGCAACGGGCGGCCAGGCGAAAGTTGCCGGTTGGCGGCCGTCTGGGTTTCGGCTAGCGCCCGGCGAGCAGGTCATCGGTGTCCAAGGTGATCGTTACCGGTCCGTCGTTAACCAGTCCCACGCGCATATGGGCGCCGAATCGCCCCTCCCTGACCGGAATGCCCGCGGATCGCAGCAGCTCGTTGAATCGGATCCACAGAACGTCCGCATGGTCGGGGGCGCCCGCGTCGGTGAAACTCGGGCGGTTGCCCCGGCGCACGTTGGCAAACAGCGTGAACTGCGAGATCGAGAGGATCTCCCCGCCGATATCCTGAATGGACTGGTTCATTTTGCCGCGTGCGTCTTCGAAAACCCGCAGATTGACGATTTTGTGGGCAAGCCACTGAATTTCGGCGTCGCCGTCCGTGTCGCTGACGCCCACCAGCAACACGTATCCGGGGCCGATCTGCTGTGGCTCAAAGGTGGGATCAGGTTCCCCCAGACCGTTGAGCACGTCAACGGAGGCTTCGGACACACGCTGCAATACGATTCTCATATCGTCCACCATAGTGGGCGGCATACAAAAAGACCCGCCGTTGCCGACGGGTCTCAAACAGTGGAGCTGCGGGGAATTGAACCCCGGTCCGATGGCCGAACCCTCAGTCTTCTACGTGCGTAGTCTGCTGGCCTTGTGGCAATTGTTCTGCCCCCATCTTTGTCGCAGACAACCGATGGCGGGCATATCTACAGAAAAAGTCCCGATGCCGCCCTGTGGCTCAGCAACATCAGCAAGTCTTCTTAACGACGCTCAGCATCCCCCCAAAGACGAGAGGGAGTGAACGGAGCGGCTGCTCGCTGGTTAATCCTGGCGCGAAGCTCAGGCAGCGAGAGCAAACTCAGTGCGGTTAGATTTAGCACTTATTTGTTTGCAGGGGACATCCACGAGCGGACCCTGCGTTCTCGGCACGCTTCCCTGCGACGAACAGGTCACCGTCGAAACCGATCAGCCCCAATCTTAAATTATCAATCACAGTCCGATGTTCAACCGGACTTTTCAGGATATCGTGAGACAGGAAAAAATGCAAATCAATCATTGCCTACAAGCGGAGGATACGAATAGCGGATACAAGAAATAGCCATGATGAGAACGGGGGTGTGGGATAGCGATGTCGCCCAGACGTGGGGAACTGACATGGCTCATTGCTGTATGGCTATGCCGGTTCCCATTTATGATGATAGTGCAGTGGTCTTGGGCATTCGATGTTACTTCCGACATTCCAGTGCTTTGTAGCAGATGGCGATGGCGAGAATGTAGAACATCCCATGGCCATGATCAAGATACCGCCGATTTGGCCTATCAGGTCTGCAGCCAGACCCATGGCGGGCGGAAAGATCGCGCCTCCGATAAGGCCCATCATCATCAGTCCGGAAATTTCGTTCTGACGATCCGGCATGGCAAGCAGCGCGTGCGACAGACACAGGGAGAACACGTTGGAGTTGCCGAAGCCGATAAGCGCGACCGCCAACCAGAACAGCCACTGCATGGTATTAATGGGGCTTAGCGCGAACACCGCGAAGCACGCGGCGGAAACGGTCATGATCGCACCACAGATGCGCAGTCCGGTTTTATTGCTGATTTTCTGCAATACGATTCCGCCGGAGAAACAGCCGACCATACGCGCAATGAAGTACACCATGGTGGCGTTGGTGGCGACATTGACGGCGACGTCGGGGAAATGCGCCATCAGAATACGCGGAGCCTGGGCATTGATGCCGACATCCACGCCGACGTGTGCGACGATACCAAGGAAGCACAGCAGTACTACGGGGTTGGTCAGCTGCTTGAGGCAACGGATGATGGTGGTGGTATTCGTGTTGGGTGCAGGTTCTTCGATTTTGTCGAATACGAGCAACACGTAGCTGACGATGCCGACGGTGAGATAGATGACGAACAGGATCCACCACATATTGAGCTTGGAGAAGCCCCATGAAGCGATGAAAGGAGCGAACAGGGAGGCGAATGCCTTGACGAATTGCCCCAAGGTCAATGTGGAGGCGAGCTTGTCGCCCTTGACAAAAACGGTAAGCAACGGATTCAGAGACACTTGCATGAAGGTGTTGCCGATGCCGAGAAATGCGAAGGATGCCACGACGAATACCAGTCGTGCCGTGTCGGTGAACGCGAGATAGCCGATTACTGGAAGTGCCATTGACGCCAAGGTGATGATGATGGACAGCAGCACAGTCTTGCGTCGACCGATTCGATTCATGAGGATGCCCGCCGGCACGGAGAAGATGAGGAACCAGAAGAATACCATCGTGGTGAAGAGGTTCGCGGTGGAATCGGACAGGTTGAATTCCGGCTTGACATAGTTGGTGGCGGTGCCGACGAGGTCGACGAAGCCCATGATGAAGAACGCCAGCATTACTGGCGTGATGGCGAGTTTGCCGACTTTCGGCGTGTTGCTGGTTTTAATCATGAGAGTTCCATTCATAATGACATTTCGGAAATCCTGTGGAACTCCCGAAATGTGGGATGTGAGTCGCTGTTGTTACTTGCTGGTTTGGGAAAGGTAATCGGGCATGTGTTCGGGGTATTCGGGCCAAGCGCCGTGTTGAGTGCACACGTAGGCGGCGGTGTTGACTGCCTTGCGATGGGCGTCAGTCAATGAGTCTCCCAGCAGTGTGCGTGCGGTGAAGGTTCCAGAGAAGGAGTCGCCTGCACCGACGGTGTCCACCACTTCGACACGAGGAGTGCCTACCGTAGATATTTCCCCGGATTTCGCCGTGATGGTGGAGAAGGCGCTTCCGGCGGTCAAAATTACTGTGTTGAGGTGGAATCGGTCGAGGAACCAGTGACACGCCTCTTCGCTGCTGGTTCCTCGGATGCCGAACATATCTCGTAGCAGCAGCAGTTCTTCGTCGTTGATTTTGAACACGGTGGTCATGTCGAGCAATTCTTCGATGAGCTCTTTGGAATAATGGTCGCCGCGCAGATTGATGTCGAAGAACTTCATGGCATTCGGCTTGGCGTGCTTCAGGAGCTCGACAATGGTGTCATGGCTTTCAGGCGAACGCAGCGCGAGGGTGCCGAAGCAAATTGCGTCAGCTTGCTTGACTACCTTGATGAGCTGGCGAGTAAAGGCAATATGGTCCCACGCCACACCTTTTACGATGGTGTATTCGGGAATTCCGTTCCGTAAGGTTACTTCGACGGTACTGGTCGGCCATGCATTGCGTTGGATCACTGCATGGATGCCGGCTTTTTGGGCTTCGTCCAGAAGCTCGTCGCCGAGCTCATCCTCGCCAACTGCGCTGGCTGCGTAGCCTTCGACGCCGTTCATCATCGCGTGGTATGCGAAATTGACGGGAGCTCCGCCTGCGCGTTTGCCGCTGGGAAGCATGTCCCACAAAATTTCGCCAAGGGAAAGAACGATTGGCTTGGTCATGAGGTTCCTTTCAATAGCACTTCGTTGTAGGTGTTCACCGTTGAATCTGAACTTAGTTAATAGATTAACACTGTTAATTAATGAACGCAATTAATGTATGTTGGCGTGTCGCCGATATGATGCAGGGAATCTGGGCACAGTCGGTCGCTGGGCGTGTGGCGTTGCGTAAACCGGCGGAGCCGATGATGCAGGGAGGTTGAATGTCATGGGAAGGCGGGGTTGCCTAGAGGTCAGTCAAAATCAAAGAAAGAAGAGGGGTGGTTGATGAACTGTGTAATTGCGGTGGCCGCCGCGCCGCAAATCGCCGCATCGGTCGACAGATTGGAAAGCGTGATTTTTGTGACGTCGGCCAATTCGGGGATTGCGCGTTGATGCACCACGCGGCGGACTTCGTCGAGCAAAGGCCGCCCCGCTTCGGCAACGATATCGCCGAGAATGATATGGTGCGGATTGAATGCATTGATAATGGTGACACATCCAAAGCCGACATAACGTGCAATGGCTCGTATCATTGCCAGAGCATGTTTATTGTCGCCCTGTGAGGCGAGTGTGAACAGGTGGCGCGCGCTTTCGGCGTGGCTGAGTTCTTTGGCGTTGTCGATAAGTTCGCCGTCTTCGATGATCAGATCATGGATGGCGGGGGTGGAACAGTAGCGTTCCAGGCATCCCACATTGCCACAATCACAGGGTCGACCATTGACGTCGATGCTGATATGGCCGATTTCGGTTGCTGCGCCTTGAAACCCATCGATGATATGCCCGTGGTCGATGACGCCTAGCCCAACGCCTTCGCCCAGTAGATAATAGGCAAGATTATCGGACTTGACTTGAGGGTCAAAGAGGTATTCCGCGAGTGCTCCCGCACGAGCGTCCTGCTCGATGAATGTGGGAACGCGGAATGCGTGGGCGAATTCGTCGAGCAGATTCACCGTTCGCCATCCTTGCATGGAGGAAACGACGGCGGTGCGTCCTACTTGTTTCAGATAGGGGCCGGGAACCGCCATGCCGATGGCCACTGTCGCTTGATCGCGGTCGAGCAGCGCATTGATCTCATGATGAATGGCGTCTATAGTCTGATTGATGGTTTCGTCATGTACTTCCGGCATATTCTTCAGTGAAAGCTGATTGCCTTTAAGATCGAACAGGCCGATTTGCACCAGGCTGCGGGCGAATTTCACGCCGATGACATGGTATTTTGAACAATCGAAGTCAAGGCCGATGGAGCGGCGGTGCCCATTGCCGTTCATGTCGCCAGTTTCCTCGATGATGCCACAGTCGAGCAGCTTCGCTGTAATTTTGGTGATTGCGGCTGGCGTGAGGTCGAGGGCCTTGGCGATTTGCGCTCGCGAGCTGATGCCGTTGCGATATAAATATTGCAGGATTCGTGCGCGGTTGTTTTCGGAGATGGATGATTGCTGCGTGGCGTAGATGCCCACGGTACCTCCTTGTTTCGCACACTTCACGGTTGAACCGACATATTAACCCAGTTAATTATTGATGGCAACTATAGTGCATTGCGGCGTGTGCCCGATTGCCGGACATCGCGACGAATGAACGTTCGTGGAACGTGGACGGCGTTGGGGTCGCGATGAGGCTGCAGAAAGGGCGGTCGAACCTTGTTGGCTCCTACAGGCTCGCATCGTTCAAGATGAATTCGCTCTGACCTCAAGTCCTGCTCAACGGTCGGTTTCCGACGCCTTTCGTTTTTGTCGGCTCGCGTAATTATGTCGAGGTTGATGAATGTGTTGGTGTTTTTTGTTGACGTTCACAGAGCCATGCCTATCGCTCGGATAGGTTCAGTGCGGAAGCGGATGTTGCATGAATGCAGGATGTGGATGAGGCGAGAACAGTTGTGTTTTGATAGTTTCGTCTTGTTTTGGCTGAGCGAGGTATTGGCCAGTTCCTTTCGCGCACCGTTGGGCTGGTCGTGTGCGTTGTCCTAAACGGAATAGCTCGGGTTTCCCAGACAATATTGACTCAGTAACGATTTTATTGGGATGTTGGTGCGCCGTGGTTTCGACCTACGGTATGAGGGGCGTGTCTGGAGTAACGCGCATTATTCTGAATGAGTTGCCTATCGACCCGGTGCTGTGTGGCGCGGCGGCCGTGGCGATCCAAGCGTTTCTGGATAAGCCCACTCGTTTTGCCGAGCTGCGCATGGCTGCGGAAGGTCATCGTCATCGTATTTAGCATGCTTGTCGGCATGCCTTGGGCGGTCTCTTATCTCACCTATCTTGTTGGCGTCTTGGAAGACGCTTTTCCCGGAAGACGAAGGGCCGGGCGAGATTGGTTGTTGCTGGACAAATATCCGTTTCTGTGTACACTCGGGGAGTGTGCTTCGAGGATGAATGCGCATGAGAGGGGCAGTTATGAATGGGAACGATCGTTGGAGCGATGTGCAGGCCCAATATAGTGGGGCGTTGCCACGCGTGGAAATAATTGTGCAAGATGTCAATGGTGCGAAAATCGCGCGTGAAGAAGGCGCGGATCGTGTCGAACTATGCACCGCGATGGGCGCGACAGGTGGCATCACACCTAGTTTTGGCCTGGTTCAGTTGTGCTCTCATGTGGGTATTCGGCTGGGGGTGCAGGCACGTATCCGCTCGCGTGGCGGCAATTACGTGTACGACGAGGAGGAAAAGCGCGTGATGCTTGCCGATGTCCGCTCGTCGATCCTCGCCGGGGCGTCGGGCGTGGTGGTGGGCGCCCTTGATCGGTATGGTCGCGTTGATCTTGATTTCGCCAAACGGCTTTATGGAGCAGCCAAGGACGAGGGGGCCCGTTGCGCTCGCAATGTGTCGGTTACCTTCAACCGTGCTTTTGACATGGTTGACGATCAGTTCAAGGCTTTGGACCAGCTTCTTGACATCGGCTATACCCGTGTGCTCACTTCGGGCGGCGCCGACAATGTGGAAGACGGGCTTGGGCGTCTGCGTGACTTGGTGGGACATGCCTCTGGTCGGATTGATGTGATGGCCTGCGGCCGTATCACGCCGGAACTGGTTCGTCCGGTGCTCGATACTGGCGTGCCTTCCATTCATCTGTCTGCACGGTGCATCATTTCCTCGGATGGTGGCCCCGGCGGCTCCGGTGATGATCCGGTGATTGAGCGGACGGACCGCGATTGGGTTCGTGCCGTGGTTCGTGCTGTTCGCAGCTGAAGTCTGGCCGTCGGGGTTTTGATGGGGTGCGGAAAAATCTATTTTAGATTCTTTCACACCTCGGCGTGATAAAGCCCGTTGCTGTAACGTTGTATCGGTCCCATGGAGAGGCACTCACATTCCTGGCGTCCGGGAAAATGTGAAAGAATCCGAAATATATCGATGCTCGCTGCTCAGTAGTTAGTCAAATCCCCGGGGCTGGGCTTACGAGAGCGTGGATGGTGAATGGGTTCCGTATACGGATGCTTCACGCCGGCGCGCTTTACTCAATTCTCGTATACCGAGCGCTGATGTAGTATGGACGCCGGCGTGTCGGTTATGCCTCGCGAACGTGGTATGCCGGCGTGCCCATACGACAAAGGAGTGCGGATATGAACGGCATGTACATGAGATTTCCCGGCGGCAAAGAGAAGGCCTTCACATTGAGTTACGACGACGGCGTGTATCAGGATCGCAGGCTGTTGGATGTGGTTCGTGCGCATGATCTCAAGTGCTCGTTCTATCTCAATAGCGGCCGCTTCTCCATCAACGGCAAGAAGTTCGCGCCGGATGAACATCAGAAGATGAGTCGGGATGATGCCAGGGAGTTTTACGGCGATAGCGGCATGGAAGTTGGCATGCATGGGCTCACCCATGCCATGTACGAGGCTTTGCCAGACAACCTGTGCATTGAGGAGATTGCCCGCGACCGCGCGAATCTCGAGGGGCTATTTGACCGTTTGGTGCGTGGCATGGCATATCCGAGCGGATCAGTGACGCAATCGGCGGTGGCGGCGGCTCGCATGTGCGGAATCCTCTATGCCCGTACTGTGCAATCGACCCACACATTCGAATTGCCCCCCGATTGGTTGCGGCTCAACCCGACCTGTCATCATACAGAGCCGGAACTCATGGATCTGGCCGAGCAATTCCTCGCCGCGCAGCAGCCGCATAATCCGCTGATGTTCTACGTATGGGGCCATGCGTGGGAATACGAGGAGCAGAACAACTGGGATATTCTGGAGCGCCTGTGCGATGCGGTGGCTGGGCGTGACGAGATTTGGTATGCCACCAGCGCCGAGATCGCCTCATATGCCACGGCATTCAAACGGTTGGAATTCTCCATGGACCGGACGATTGTTCGTAATCCGACGTCATATGAGCTGTGGTTCCATGTGGACGGTCATGTGTATGGCGTCAAGGCGGGCCAGACGTTGCGTCTCGCTCACCCGTATGCCTCGCTTGAGGCTTTGGGCAGGGGTGAATGAGGTTGTTCGGACGGTTTTGCTTGTCGGCATGGGGCTTCGGGTGAATTCGCTGGCGACGGCATATTGGCAACTAATGGCAATAAATTCATGGACGGATGTCGCTGGGCTTTAATGAAAAGAACAGCGTAACGGTATCAGTGATGATGGCGGTGCGATGAGATGCCCGAGTGACATTGGGTATTCCGATTGGATGTTGAAAGCTATGAGGCTTTCAGCGTAACGAAGGAGAGACGCATGATGATCAAACGTAACGCGAAGATCGCCGTGGCTGCCATTGCGGCTTCCACCATGGCGCTCGCAGGGTGCGGCGGCGGCAGCGGCAACGCTGCAAGCGGCGACAAGCCGACCCTATCCAGCGACCCCGTCACCATCCAGTTGAACTGGTGGGGCGGCGATGCGCGTATCAAGAACACCAATGCCATCATCGAGAAGTTTGAGGCCGCCAACCCGAATATCAAGGTCGAGGGGATCAACGCCGACTGGTCCGGCTACTGGGACAAGCTCGCCACCTCCATGGCCGG
>DBKS01000032.1:0-16809 GCA_002298605.1 Bifidobacterium sp. UBA744
GCGATCACTCGTCAACGCCCCACACGCGAACCTTGCCCGGAGCCACGTCGCCCAGCAGATGCTTCGGCGCCGGATTGAGCTCGAACTTGTCGTCCTCGGGCACATCGGACTCGTTGATGGCGAAGTTCGACTTGTGCACGGTGACGGTACCCCAGGCCGGAACGGTGACCTTCTGCCATGCGGCGCCTTCACCGTTGATGGTGACGGCCGCTTCGATCGGCTCGCCGGTCGGATTGTAGATGTGGGCGGCCACATCGCCATCGGGGGCGAGGAAGGCCACGGAGCCGAGACCGCCGGACCAGCCGTCCGGAGTGTAGTTGGAGGAGCGCACCACCACGGAGCCGGGCTTGACGTCCTGGCCGAAGGCGCGCAGCATGAAGTATTCGAGGTTGCGGATGACTTCGCCGGTTTCATGCTGGATGGTCACCACGCCGCGGCGGCCGGTGGCGCCGACCTGGTTCGGCAGGCCGCGCTCGTCCAGCGCCATGTTCCACAGGGCAATGAAGCTTTCGCCGTTGCGGACCAGCCAGTTGCCGATGATGCCGGACATGATGTGGGCAGCATCTTCGACGGTTTCGTCGATCATGCAGCGGCGTTCGGTCATGCCGAGAAGCCAGTGCGGATACGCGCGGGAGGCGTTGAAGAAGTTGGAGTACGGGCCTTCGTAGGTGTGCACGGTCAGACCGTCGATGGAGGATGCCTGATCGGGCGTGACGAGCTCGCGCACCGGCCACTGCAGATTGTGGGTGGAATCGTCGTTGATGAAGATGCGCATCTCCGGGAACTTCTCGTTCATGGCGGGGCGCAGGAAGTTGTGGGCGAATTCGGCCTGCTGCTTGAGGGTCCACATCATGGCCGGCCACTTCGGCGCGTTGGACGGCTCGTTCTGGACGGTGACGCCCCAGATCGGAATGCCGATCTTGGCCATTTCCTCCACGTACCGCACGAAGTAGCGGGCGTAGCAGCCTTCGAAGGAGTCATGCATCGGGTCGAAGCCGTTGCCGGTCCATTCGTTGAAGCGCAGGTGGCCGCCCTGGCACAGGTGGCCCGTGTTCTTCATCCACGCCGGGGCCGACCACGGGGAGGCGATGATCTTGACGGCCGGGTTGATCTTGAGGATTTCAAGCACCACGGGAATGATGTACTTGAAGTCCTTGGTGGCGTCGGGGGCACCGGGTTCGCCCTCGCCAAGCGAGAACTTGGTGAGTAGGTTGTCATGCTCACCGAAGGGCACGTCGTCGTAGGTGTAGTACGGCTGGGAGCTAGGTTCGCAGGAGCCGAGCGGGATGCGGATGACGGAGAAACCGCCCTTGGCCGGGTTGAAGGCATCGTCGAGGAAGGCATGGCGCTGTTCGGCGTTCATGGACCCCCAGATCAGGGAGGCGGCCGCGTCGGTGATGGCGGCGCCGGCGCCGATCCAGGGCTGCTTGCGGTCGGCGGTGTCGATGACGATGCGCGCGGCGTCGCCGGATTCGGTTTCGACGGCCGGGGTGGCGATATGTTCACGGCGCTGTTTCAAGTCGCCGGAGGTCACCGTCCAGAATTCGTTCTTGAATGCACTAGCCATGGGCGTTCCTTTTCCTTCTGTTCTGCCGCCACGACTCCGTGACGGTCCGTATTGCGCTGACAGCAGCCATCATACATCAAAGAATCACTTTCAATCAACTTCAATCAAAAGCGATCATTTATGGCAGGATGCTGACTGGTCCATTCTATATCAGAATTGATCACTTACCGATACGATGCGTTATTATTGATTGAAAATGACCACGTCTTGATGTGATGAATCCTTCAATAGGGATCGATTGACCACATGCAGACGGTAACCGCGAGGAAGCGAAATGGCTGAAGAGAGCACGAATGATCAGAGCAAGCGCGACTTGCTGCCCGCCGAGCGTCAGGACATGATCCTGAGCCTGCTCACCCGGCAAAGCGTCGTCACCGTCTCCGAATTGGCGGAATTGCTCAACACCACGGAAATCACGGTGCGACGCGACCTGACCATTCTCGCCCAGGCCGGACTGCTGAAGCGAATCCGCGGCGGAGCCATGTCGCTGTCCGGCTCGGCCACCCGCAAGGACAGCCCAACGCCAATGCCCTCCCCCGCGCTGCAGACCGCCACGCTGTCCACGCCGGAAGATATCAACGAGCTGCCGCTGCCCACCGGCCTTGCGGACCGGAGCAACCAGCCCGTTATCGGCGTGATGCTGCCGGAACCGAGTTTCTTCTGGCCGGCCGTCGTCGATTCGATCCGCGAAGTCGCCACGGAACTCGGAGCCCGCATCGTCTCGCGCGAAAGCTCCTATGACAAAATCGACGAAACCAAGATCCTCGACTGGCTGGCCAAGGAACCAGCGCTCTGTGGATTGATCGTCTCGCCTTCCGGACGCCCGGAGATCGCGGAGCGAACCTGGGGCTGGATCGAACACGCTCCGGTGCCGGTGGTGGTCGTGGAACGCGACCAGCCAATGCTCGGCACCTGCTTCGTGGACTCCGTGCGCACCAACCACCCCTACGGCGTGCGCAAGGCGGCCGTGCATTTCCTCAACCACGGCCACACCCGCATCGGCGCCGCATTCTCCACCACCCCCACATCGGCAGTGATCGAAAACGGCTGGCGGGACATTCTCGAGAACGGCAGCCGCATCGACTGCCCGTTCATTCTGAACAACATCGCCCCCTACGACACCAGCGGCGTGGACGAAATCGCCGAGACGATCATCCAGTCGGGCGTCACGGCCGTATTGGCGCATTCCGACTACCTGGCCATCGCCATCGCGCAGGTCCTGGAACGCAAGGGCAAACGCATACCCGACGACATCTCGATGATCTCCATCGACGGCTTCGCCACGCCAAGCTCGAGGCCGCTCACCGTGCTCCGCTCCAATGCGAAGGACCTTGGGGAAGCCTGCGTCCGCACGCTTATGCAACGCATCGCCAACCCGGATTCCGCCACCAGGCACATCCTCATCGACCCAACATTGATCGACCGCGGATCCGTGACCGACATTCGCCGACACGACATTCGCTGACACGACGCCACACATCACCGGAAACAGCGGTCACGAAAACATCCGCACATGCAAAAAGCCGTGGCCTGACGATCCTTGACGAATCGTCGGGCCACGGCTATGCGCTATGCGGGACTACCGGAAACGGAGGCGAACCGAATCAGGCCTCGTAATCCTTGTCCTTGCTCTCCTTGATCACGAACAGGGCGACCAGGGCGATGGCGGCCATAACCACCATGTAATAGCCCACGCCGGCAATGCCGACCTTCGGGTTGTTGACGAGCGCCTGGGCAATCGTCGGAGCGAACGCGCCACCGAAGATCGCGGCGAGGTTGTAGCTCAGTCCGGCGCCGGAGTAGCGCACATTGGTCGGGAACAGCTCAGGCAGATATGCACCGCACGGTCCGAACAGACCGCCCATGATCATGAAGCCGATGCACAGGAAAAGCATGACGTTGACCACGTTGTGCACCAGCAGCACCGGGGTGAAGAAGCTGAACACCAGAGCCACGGCGGTGGCGAGGATCAGCACCTTCTTACGGCCGTACTTATCGGCGGCAAGGCAGGAGACCACGATGAACACGGCGAAGAAGAACACGGACACCATCTGCATGGCGAGGTACTGCGGCTGAGTGAACTTCAGCACCTTCACGCCATACGACAGGGACCAGGTGCCGAGCACGTAGAACAGGGTGTAGGTGATGCCCATGGCCAGCGTGCCAAGGAGCACTTCCTTCCAGTACGGGAGCAGGCCACGAAGCGGGTGCTTGGTGGTGCGCTTCTCGGCGGCAGCCTTCTTGAACACCGGGGTCTCGGACATGCGGGCACGCACATACAGACCGATCGCAACCAGCACGATGGAAGCGAGGAACGGGATACGCCAACCCCAAGCGCCCATCTGGTCGGCACCAAGATGAGTGGTGAGCAGCAGGTTCAGGCCATACGCGCAGAAGAAGCCGATCGGGGCGCCGAGGTTCGGGAAGGAACCATACAGGGCGCGCTTGTTGGCGGGAGCGTTCTCGGTGGCCACCAGAGCGGCGCCGGACCATTCACCGGCGAGGCCCACACCCTGGCATGCGCGGCAGAGGCACAGGATGATGATGGAGACGCCGCCCACGGCCTGATATCCAGGCAGGCAGCCGACGAGGAAGGTGGCGATGCCCATGGTGAGCAGGGCGATCACCAGGGTCTTCTTACGACCCATCTTGTCACCGAAGTGGCCGAACAGCATGGAGCCGAACGGACGGGCCAGGAAGGAGACGGCGAATGTGGTGAACGCCATGATCTGGGCCAGGGCCGGATCGGTGACGTTGGCGAAGAAGATCGCGCCGAAGTAGCTGGCGGCGGCGATGGAATAGCAATAGTTGTCGTAGAACTCAATGGCGGTGCCGACCATTGACGCGGCGATGATCTCAGGAACCGAATCCCTCTTGGCTCCCGTATTCTCTGCAGACATAACTGCGGTTGCAGACATGTGATGTACCTTCTCTATGTTCGAAACTCATTCGAATCTCAGTAGGCACTGAGCACGTCCGGATGTTGGCCTTGTGGGCGCATCAACGGCCGTACGTCAATGTGCCATGACCAGAAGATAGGTATAATCTATGAGCCCCCCGAGCGTTCACATAGTCCACATTATGAACACGACATCAGTTCGACAATTCCTCGCTACAGGCGCTTAACAATATCGACGGCCAGACGCGCGGCCGTGTCGGCATACTTGGAGATATCGAAGTCGGCGAACACCTCGTAATCGGTATCGGCGTTATCCGAAAGCGCCCGGATCACCAGCGCGGGCACGCCGTTGCGGGCGGCCACATGCGCCACGGCGGCGCCCTCCATCTCCACGGCATCGGCGCCGGTGCGACGAATCACCTCATCGACCTTCTCAGGCGTGTCGACGAAATAATTCCCAGACGCGATAATGCCGGTGATATGGTGAATGCCCATATCGCGAAGCGCCTCATCGGCCACGGACAGCAGATGACCGTCCGAATGGAACTCCTCGACGGGAGACTGCTCACTGCCGGGCGTCCACTGTCCCACCAAGCGCATATCGGTGTCCAGATAACGCAGCGTACCGCCAAGCACCACATCGTTGATATGCATCGCCCTGTTGAGATTGCCGGCGATACCCGAAAAAATCACCGCATCGGGATGATACGAATCAATAAGCCGCTGCGTGGTGGCCGCGGCATTCACCAAACCCATGCCGCCGACCGTCGCCGCAACGGTGACGCGCTCACCGGCGTTGGAAACCAGCGACCCGCGATTCACCCGAAGGCTGGCGCCTTCGTCCACGGCAACGTTATCGAGAGATTTGGCGATCAGGGATACCTCATCGGATAGAGCGCCGATGATTGCAATGGTAGCCACGGTTTTTTCCTTTCGTAGATGGTGGGGACGGAGGTGGCGCGCATGCGCATGCACGCTCAGGTCCGTTCGGACAAGCTTACGGTCACGCGCATACACATCGTCTTCCGCCCCTTGGAGCCTCGCCTCGGGGAGACCATGCTTTGTGAAACGCGGGGATCAGCGCCAGCGCCTTACTTCCACGGCCTCGGCCAGTTCGCGCAGCAGACGTTCCGTTTCGGGCCAGCTGATGCATTTGTCGGTGATCGACTTGCCGTACACCAACCGGTCGAGCGGCGCGGCCGGCTGGTTGCCGCCTTCGATGAAGCTTTCCATCATGATGCCGGTGATGCCACGCTCGCCATTGGCGATACGACCGGCCACGTTCCGCACCACTTCGGCCTGTCGATGCTCGTCCTTGCCTGAATTGCCATGGGAGCAATCAATGATCAGCCCGCGCGAGGCCGCGGAGTCCGCAGGCATAATGCCCCTGATAACCTCCATGGCGCGCGCGACCGACCCGGCGTCGTAATTGGGACCGGAGCTCGAACCGCGCAGCACCACATGGCAGTCGGGATTGCCCAGCGTCTTCACCACAGCGGCCCTGCCCATATGATCGATGCCGAAGAACGTATGCTGCTGGGAAGCCGCGAAACACGAGTCGGCCGGCGCCTTCAGCGAGCCGTCGGTGGCGTTCTTAAAGCCAATCGGCATGGACAGCCCGCTAGCCAGCTGGCGGTGCACCTGGCTTTCGGTATTGCGCGCGCCAATCGCGCCCCAGCTCACCGCATCGGCGATGAACTGCGGGCTGGTCGGCTCAAGAAACTCCGTGGCCGCGGCAAGATCCTCGCGCAACACGCCAAGCAGCGTCTTGCGCGCCAACAACAGACCCTTCTTGATATTGCAGCTGCCGTCAATATCCGGGTCGTTGATCAGCCCCTTCCAACCGACGGTAGTGCGCGGCTTCTCAAAGTACACGCGCATCACAATAAGCAGCTGCTCACCCAACTCGTTCTTCAACTTGGACAGTCGATGCGCATAATCGAGCGCGGCCTTCGGATCATGCACGGAACACGGGCCCACCAGCACCAGCAGACGGTCATCCTGACCATAGAGGCACGCCCGAATCTCGTCACGCGAATAGGCGACGATCTCCTGCGCATGGGCGTCAAGCGGCAGATCGGCCAGCACCTGCGCCGGCGTGGGCAGCACCTCGAACTCGAGCACGCGACGGTTGACGATGCGCCCGATGCCGACCTCGTCCTCCCAACGCGGCACATCGGTGGCAACCAGGGGATTCTTACCCTCATCCATCGCCTGCCGGATGGCACGAAGCTGCTCGGGGGTGTTCAGCGGCTTCGCCCCCGGATCCTGTTGCAACATAACGGTCTCTCCTTGAAACAATCCGTGTCCAAGGATACCCTGAACGCTGCGTCGTGGCGAGGAGAGCTACCGCCGCCCACGCGAACGTCGGGTGTCGACGGCCTTGGCGAGGGTATGCAGCAACTCGTCGGTGCGGCCCCACGGAATGCAGGCGTCGGTAACGGATTGGCCGTACACCAGCTGGCCAAGAGGCGCCGGCCTCTGATTGCCCGCCTCAATGAAGCTCTCCATCATGACGCCGGCAATGCCCTGCTCGCCGTCGGCCAGGCGCGCGGCGATCTCCTCGACGACCTGCGCCTCGCGCACCTCATCCTTGCCGCAGTTGCCGTGCGCCGCGTCGATCACCAGACCATGATTGCCGGGACCGCCGGCCTGAGACGCCTTCAACGCCTCAAGCGCCCTGCGCACCGACTCGGAGTCGTAATTCGGCCCGGAATTCGAGCCGCGCAGCACCACATGGCAATCGGGATTGCCCTTCGTCTCGGCGGAAATCACCCGACCGTCAAGATTGATCGACAGGAAATGATGCTCGTGGGCGGCGGCGAAACAGGAATCGGCGGCTGGTTTGATCGAACCGTCGGTGGCGTTCTTGAACCCCACCGGCATCGACAGCCCGGACGCAAGCTCGCGATGCACCTGGCTTTCGGTGTTGCGCGCGCCAATCGCGCCCCAGCTCACCGCATCGCAAATATACTGCGGCGTGATCGGATCCAGCCATTCGGTGGCGATCGGCACTCCCTCGTTCAGCACGTCGCACAGCACCTTGCGCGCCAGCCACATGCCCTTGCGGATATTGAACGTACCGTCAAGGTCCGGATCGTTGATCAGCCCCTTCCAGCCGATCGTGGTGCGCGGCTTCTCGAAATACACGCGCATCACAATGACAAGGCGGTCGTACAGTTCGGCGCTTACTTCGGCAAGACGATGCGCATAGTCCACCGCTGCCTTCGGATCATGCACGGAACACGGCCCCACGATAACCAGCAGACGGTCATCATTGCCGTTGAGCACGTCGCGGATCTCCTGACGCGACTTGAGCACCAGATCGATCTGCCGCTGGCTCAGCGGCAACTCGCGGATAAAGCTTCGCGGCGCGGGAATCGGATCCAACTGGCGGATATTGATATCCACCGTCTCGGGAAACACACCCTGCTCCCCCAGGCGACGCTGCTCGTCCACAGAGCTGTCGGGGCCGCGAAGGTCAACCATGATTCTTCTCCTCATTGCATCGTCGGAACGATCTGACTGATAATCCACCCTACCGTAATCGCTTCGCGGCCTTCAGACAAAATCGGAATCCGCATAATAAGCGACCGCAACGGCTCCTATCATGCGGATCCTGTGATCCGACGCGTCGGCAGACGGGTCGCCGTCATCCAAACCCCCGACGGCGACCCGTCCCGACATGCATGGAATGGGCCTTACTCGGCCAGGGCCCCCATCGGATCCCATGCGGGCAGGGAGATGGGGTCTTCCTTGAGGGCCGCCTGATAGTCGGCGGGCAGCAGCGCCACCGGGACGGCAACCTCGTAGACGTACTCGGAGAACCAGTCGTCGGACATGGTGAAGTAGCCCTTGTCGGCGATCTTGGAGCCCCAGGAGTTCTCCACGCGCCAGCGACGCGTCGTAACGCCGTCATCGGCCACGTCGACGCCCACGAAGGCCATCGCATGGTTCATGGCGGAGTCGGCGAACCGCACACGCTCCTCCTTGTCGAGGTTGAAGTCCACGTCGTATACGCGGCCGTACTCGAACAGGTCGGTGGCCCACGCACCGGACTCGCGGTCCATCATCGGATGGCAATCGGCGCCGAACCACACCGGAATCCCCTGCTCGGTGAGGATGCGGCGCACGCAATCCTTCATGAACTGGGCGTCCACGTTGAGATATTCGGTGGGATCACCGCCCACCACATTGCCAAGATGCTCGATCGCGATCTTCCTGCCCTTCGGATGCTCCTTGCGCGGATCGTCAACCAGGCAGACATAGCTTTCGAGATCGGCGGAACCGACATACTTGGCCCAGAACTCCTGCGGGGTGATCTTGCCGTCGCGATGGAATTCGCCGTCCTTGTCGGTCCACTCCCAGTCGAAGCTGACCGGCGGTTCACCGAGGTTGATGGTGAGGATGCGATGGCCGGCCTTGCGGGTGTCGTCCACGATGGAGTCAATGGCGTCGGGACGGGCGACCATATGAGCCACGGCGGTGTGCAGCAGGCTCCTGAGCTGCACGTTCATCTCGCGAGTGTTGGACGAGGCGGCGGTTTCCGGGAACAGATCCTTCGGAACGGCGCCATACTTCTTGTACACGTTCATGGCCATGGTCCACTGGCCGCCGTCGCCCATCACATCATTGAGCAGGTGCTGGAACAGGCGGGAATCCACCGGTTCGCCGGAACGGACCAGCGAGGCCATGTCCTCCAGGAAGTAGTTGATGCGCTCCAGCTTGTCGTAGTACATCGCATAGTTCTGCGAAAATTCGAATTCCTTGAGCCCAAGGTTCCGCTTGGCGACGAAACGGGCCACGTTCAGGGAGCTGAACAGCCAGCAGCGGCCGGACCGATCCTGATGGGTGACCTCGCCGTTGTCTACGATGGTGGAAAAGCGACGCTGCATCAGGCGCGCGCGGTCATAGTTCTTGGAAATCTTCTGGATGCCCGCCGCGGTGACGGCGTTCATCATCAGGCGATTGGTTTCGTTGCCTTCAAACTCCTGGCGCATCGCGGTCAGGTCATCGTGGTTCAGCGGTTGTGCTGCCATGAATCCTCCTTGGTGATAATTCGCTGCATACGAATGCAAAGCGCGCATCGGGACCGGCCGCGATGCGCGCTGATATCAGCAATCCAGTGTACTACCGGATCCCGTCGGAGCCGCCGCTCATTTGGCGGCTCCGCTGCCGGCGTCGCCCGACTCGTCGCCGGCGGGCTGGCCATGGTCATCCGAATCATCCGACGCATCAGCCGCATCAGCCGGCACCGGGGCGTCAACCGGCACATCCGGCGCCTCGTCGGAGGCCGCGGCCGGATCGCTCGGCTGGTCTTCGGTGTCCTCATGAACGGCTTCGCCAAAACCTTCCAACGAGCCGAACGACTTGGTGAAGATGGCGCGCAGCTCGGACACCCGCTGCGTGATCACGGATTCGCGATTCTGCAGCTGCTTGATCTGGGCCTGCAGACCATTGATCTCATTCTGCGCGGCCTCGCGGCGAGACCGGATCTCCGCTTCGGCGTCCCGCCCGCCCTTGCGAACGATCTCGGCGGCCTCCTCCTCGGCCTTGCTGCGCTTGGCGGCGGCGTAGTCATCCGCCTCCTGGCGTGCGGCCTTGGCCTGGGCGACCAGTTCCTCGGCCTCATGCTGCGCGCTTTGGCGGCGCTCCTCCAGCGAGGCCAGCAACTCGTTGACCTTCTTGGTGGCCTCATCCTGCTGCGCGGCAATATCCGCGCGGATCTGCTCGACTTCAGCCTTGACCTGGCTCAGCGTCTCCGCCCTCCGCACATCGGCGGCGTCGGTGATCTGACGGGCCTTGGCATGGGCCGCCTCGGTGATCTCGCCGGCCTTGCGGTTCGCCTCGCTCAGCAGCTTGGCCGCCTGGTCGCGCACGTCGGCGAGCTTCTTGTTGGCTTCGGCGATGGCCTGCTGGATCTGGTCATTCGCCTCCGAACGGCGCTTGGCGATCTCCTCGTCGGCTTCGGCGCGCTGGGCGGTGACCTCCTTGGTGGTCTGCGCCTTCAGATCGGCGATCTTGCGCTCCTGCGCAGCCCGTTCGGCGGCCAGGCGCTTGGCGTGCTCCTCGCGGGAATTCGTCAATTCGAGATCCAGCGACTGCCGCTGCTCCGACACCTGCTTGGCGGCCTGGCTCTTGAGCTGATCGGCCTGCTCCTTCGCCGTGGTCTCGATGGTGCCGGCAACGGTGTTGGCATGGTCGACAATGGACTTGGCCTTGGTGTTCGCCTCGCCGACGATGCGTTCGGCTTCAAGCTTCGCATTGCTGGTCGTGGTTTCCGCCTGCTTGTTGGCGCTGTCGAGCGAAGCGGCGGCATCCGCCTTGGCCCGCGCCAGCAGCTCGGTGCTGGTCTGCTCGGCGGATGCGAGCAGCTGCTGCGCGTTCGCACCCAGGGAGGCAAAAGAATCCTTGGACTGGGGGGCCTTGCGGGCACGCTCCTCCTGCAGCTCGGCCTCAAGTTTCAGGATGCGGTCATCATACGAGCGGATCTGTTCACGCAGGCGCGCAAGATTCTCATTGGATTCGGCGAAGGCCGCCTCCACCTGCTCCTTGTCGTAGCCACGCAACACCACCGAAAACTGCTCAGCCATCGTTTAATACTCCTTGCCGAAACACACCTATGACGTACAAGCACTCTAACGCATCACCCGAGCGAAAATCGCCGACAACACCCCACACTTACGGCATAGCCACAAGTGATATCCGACACATGCGCGGCGACAGCGGACAGACGGGCGCCACAACCTCGGCGGCCGCGCCGTCAGGCGATGAGAATGCCGGCGCTGGAGGGTTCGCGCCAGTAGCGAACGGCCTGACGAATGACGTCCTGACCGGCCTTGATCTGCTGGTCCAACGGCAAGCCGGGCATGGCGTGGTCGCCCGATTCGTTGACCGGGGGAAGGCTGACGAAGCCGGCCACCATACGCTCCTGCTCCGCCGACCAGTCCAGCAGCTGGTAGAACAGCGAGTTGCACACATAGGTGCCGGCGTCGGAACTCAACGTGGCCGGAATGCCGTCGGCGGTGAAATCGGCGAGAATCGCGCGCAATGGCAGTCGCGTCCAGAACGCGGCGGGACCATGCGGATCGATGGTGTCGCGCTGCGGCGTCATATTGTCGGCATCGGGGCGGCCGTCGCCCACACGGTTGGTCGCGCAACGTTCGAGCGCAATGCCGCGGGCGGCGCGCTTCAGCCCCATCGCCACCACAATCTGCGGACGGGTCGCCTTGATGGTCTCCAGCAACGCGGGCCACGCCTTGGTGAAGCTCACCGGCATCGTCACCGCGCTGATGTCGACGACGACGTCCGCCAACTCGTCATCGGCGTCAACGGGCACGCCCAATTCGGCAAGCGCCTTGGGCACTTCGTATGCGGGATTGACCTCGACACCGTCATAATGGTCGAATCCGCACACCACCACATTGATTCGTTCCATGGCTACCAGTCTAGCGGCCCGTCCGTCGGCCCGATTTCAGTGACGGGTCATCTGGGAGGCGGCGGAGAAGAGCACCTCGTGCATGCGGCGGCGCGCCTCCTCCTTGCTCATCGGCACGATGCGCGCATCGTCATCCGCCTCGTCCGCGCCGACGCCCATGACGATGCGCTCGGCGATGCGCTCGGCAATCGGCATGTCGGCAAGCGTGGTGACCTTGAGATTCGACTCGCTGCCGGCGACGATGGCCACAGGCACGTCGGGCAGGTAATCCACCACCACGCGCGTGTCGTCGGTGGGATGGAAATCCGGATCGTCGCCGGCGAGCGCATACGCCTTGCGAATCGTGGCGAACCGGAACGCCTGAGGCGTCTGGGCACGGAAGGTGTCGGGACGGTCCGGCACATCCGCCACCACCTTGCGATCCCCCAAATCACGCGTCAACAGCACGGTATCGGTGGAGGCCACCGCCACCGTCGCAGCCTCATACTCGTCCAGAGAATCGATGCAGCCGTCGATGGACTCGTGGCTGACGAACGGACGGACCGCATCATGAATCAGCACCTTGGCATGGTCGGGGATGCCCGCGGCGGCCAGCGCGTCCAACGCGGCCATGGTGCTGTCCACGCGCTGCGCCCCGCCGTCGATGATCATGCGCACCTTCGGATATCCGGCCTCGTCGACCATCCGTTCCACAGCCGCGCGCACCTTCGGATTCACCACCACGATGATGTCGGTCACACGGGGATCGGATTCAAAGGCCTCAATCGACCATGCGACGATGGCCTTGCCGCGCAACGCCACCAACTGTTTGGGATTGTCCGGATCGAAGCGGGTGCCGAAGCCGGCGGCCAGCACCACCGCCACCACCGGCGTATTGGAATCATTACGAGTCATAGTCACCACCGTATCGCCTTCGAAGGTCAGTCATGCGCGAAACAGCCACCACATCACTCATCGCGCACAATCAGAGCCAGCATGCGCCCCTCCCGGCTCTTGCCGGCCAGCGCCGCGCGACGATGCGAGAACCACAGGGGGTTTTCGAGCGTGCACATGCTGTGGCGAATCAGGCCGATACGCTCGTCAAGCGACGGTCCCTCACCATCGGCGTCGCACAGTTCGGCCAGTTCGGCGTCCTCGCACAGATACTGTGTGGCGGCGGTGACTCGCGGACGCGAGTCGATCACATTGCCCCGCGGCACACCGGCGCGTTCCAATTCCAGCAACGCCGCATGATTGATGTCGATGCCCGGCTTGCCGAATCGGCTCAGCGTGAAGGAGCCCGGGAATTGGGCGTCGAATTCGTCGGCGATGCGGTCGCCCACCTCATAGCAGTCGCCGCAGATCGCCGGCCCCAGCGTCGCGACGATGCGTGCCGGGTCGGCGCCTTTGAGCGTCATAAGCTCGACGGTCGCCCCAATCACGCCCCGCTGCAGACCGCGACGGCCGCAATGGGCGGCGCCGATCACCCCGGCCGCCGGGTCGGCCATCAGCACCGGCAGACAGTCGGCCGCGAACATGCCCAGCGCAATGCCGCGCTGGCTGGTCACCTGACCGTCCGCGTCGATCTTCGCGGCGATCGGGTCGTCCGTCTCGACACCCTGCGTGCCGGACGCGTCGAAACCATAGGGCGTGTTGATGTGGCAGACCGTGTCCGCGTCGATGGCCGTTCCCGAATGCACCTGAGAGACCAGCGACAGACCGGCGCCCACGGATTCGGCAAGCGCCTCGCGGTTGGCGGCCACGGCGGCGGGATCGTCCCCCTTCTTGCCGCCAAGATTCAAATGCCCGAAATCGCCGACTGACAGGCCTCCCAGACGCGTTGTGTAGATGACGCGGACGCCCGGCGCCAAGGCGATTGGGATGGTCACCGGAATCGGACGCCCGTCGGCATCCGTGGAAGGCAGCGCGTTGCTGTCCAAAATCCCGCGGTCGTTATTGTTCATCGGTTCGCTCCAATCGCTCATGCTCCATGTTCATGCGTTGTTCATGCGTTCACGCCTCAGCATCGTGATTCGTCGTTCGGTCCCCCTATTCGGCCTTCAGTGTGGGACGCTTGGTCCGCGAGCGGATCGCCGCATTCACCGGCACCTGATAGGGGCACGGCAGCGAGAACACATGCGCGGGGTTGTTGATGGCCGGCACCCAATTGCCGTCGGCGTCCTTGAGCCCCTCGGACGGCACGGTGTAGGCCAGCGGCTTCTTTCCCGGCAGCACGAATTCAACCTGCTGACCGGGTTCGATTTTGTTGCGGCTCATGATGGTGACGCGACCGCCGTCGTCCGCCGACCAGCCGAGCACCTCGCCCACCACCAGCCAGGCGCGGAAATACGCGGATCGATCGGTGTTCTGCCGCACCTTGTGCCTGGGATAGTAGAAGCCGGTGGAATAGTCGCGGTGCGCCACCTTGTTGGGCTCGTCCAGCAGCCAATCAGGCAGGACAATGGGCGCGGCCGGCCGGATGGGCGCATGGCGCCACCCCTCGGGCAGCACCTCCGGACGGGTGTTCGACTTGCGACGGGTTGATCGGGCGTGATAGCTCAGATTCTCCGGCTCCTCGGCCATGGTGGGGGTATCGAGGGCCGGCACGCCGGCAAAGGCGGCGTCCGCATCGGCCATCGACTTGTCGGGATCGGACGCGGCCACGACGGCAAGCGCCTCGAATTCCGGATCGGCCACACGCACCACGCGATCTTGGAACGGCTTCAGCACCGATCCGCACGTATCCTCGAACCCGCGCTGAACCATATATTCGTTGACCGCGGTTTTGTACGCATTGGTCATCGCCGCAATATAGTAGGCGGACTTGGAGCGCCCCTCGATTTTCAGGCTGGTCGCGCCGGAATCGATGAGATCGTCGATATGGGCGAGCATGTTCATGTCCTGCGAATTGAACAGATACGCCCCCTCGGCGGTCTGCTCGATCGGATAGTACTCCCCGGGACGCTTCTCCTCGACGATCGAATACTTCCAGCGGCAGGACTGGGCGCATTCGCCGTGATTGCCGTCGCGGCCGGTCAGGTAATTGGAGAACAGGCAACGCCCCGAGAACGCCATGCACATGGCGCCATGCACGAAGCACTCGACGTCCATGTCGTCGGGAATGCGGGCGCGGATATCGCGTACGGCCTGGATGTCCAGCTCCCGGGCCAGCACCACGCGACGGGCGCCGAGCTCGTACAGGGCGTTGGCGGCGCCGTAATTGGTGACGCCGGCCTGCGTGGAGACATGAAGCTCCAATCCGGGCGCCACGGCGCGGGCGGTCATCATCACGCCAAGGTCGGTGACGATCAGCGCATCAACGCCGGTGTCCTTCAACTGGCCGATGTACTCGCGGATGGCGGCTACCTCGTTGTTGCGCGGCAGCACATTGAGTGTGACGTACACGCGGGCCCCGTGACGGTGGGCATAGCGCGCACCTTCCTCGAAATCCTCCAGCGACAGGTTCCTGGGCGCCGAACGCATGCCGAACGCCTTGCCGCCGCAATACACGGCGTCCGCGCCATAGTCGACGGCGGTTTTCAGACCGCGCAGATTGCCGGCCGGGGCCAGCACCTCGGGCCTGCGGCGCGTGGGAATCATCGAAGCTTGGGAATTCATCACCCCAACAGTGTACGAGCCGGTGTGGTCGCACGCGGCCGACGACGGATCCGTCCCGTCATGCGTGGCGGCCTATGCAGCCAGACGTCCCAGCTCCTCGCCGGTCAGCCGCAGGTCCCCGGCCTGCAGTGAGTCGAGAATCGTCGCCGGGCGGTGGCATCCGGGGATCACGAACATATGCTCGCCCTGTGCCAGCTCCCACGCCAGAGTCACCTGCTGCCAGCTGACGCCATGGTCGGCAGCGACCGCACGGAACGGGTCGAGCAGATGCCGGTCGTAGGGGTGGCGGAAGCCGCCGAGCGGGCTCCAGCAGACGAACGCCAATCCGAGGGTGGCGCAATAGTCCAGCACATCGCGTGTATCGAGATGAACCGGGGAGAACTGGTTCTGCACGGCAATCAGACGATCGCCGAGAATCGAACGCGCGGTGTTCAACTGCTCGACGGTGACATTCGACACGCCGGCATACCGCGCCACGCCCTCGTCCAGCAGCTGCCTGATGGCTTCGATCGACTCGTTGTACGGCACTTCGGGATCATGACGATGCATATACAGCAGATCGATGGCGTCGACGCCCAGCGCCAGCGCCGACTGCTTGCCGTAGGCGATGAGATGCTCAGGTTTGCCGTCCCGAGGCCAGATCGGCTTGCCCCGCCCGTCGAAGTCACGGCGCAGCCCCACCTTGGTGGCCACCAGCACCTCATCCCGTGGACCGTTCCAAGTTTCCAGCGCCTCGCGTGTAAGCCGCTCGCCGGTCTGCTCCTCCTCACCGGGCGCATAATACGACCACGCCGTATCGATCATGCGGGCGCCGGCGTCAAGCGCGGCATGAATGGTTTCCAGACCCATATCGTGGCTGGGATACCCCTCGATGGTCAGGCCCATCTCGCCGATGCCGATGGCGGTGGTACGAAACGGGCCGATATTGCGATACATGGTCATGGCTCCTCCTCAGACGCCGCGGTGGGTGATCCGCTCCTCAGACTAATCGCCGCTCGCGATGTCGGATTCCAAAAAGCCCGCCATCCGGCATTGCGGATGACGGGCCTGCATAGAGAGACCAGGGGGACTCACCCGCCGTCAGACGCGGCGGGGCCGGAACCCCGGATCAGTCTTCGAAGGGATCAAAATCCCGACGCACGCGGCGACGCGGACGCTCGGAACGCTCTTCGCGCTCCTCACGGTACTCATCGTAGTGGTCGTCGGTGGCGTACCGCGGGTTGCGGTCGGAGCGACGGCGGCGCGGACGATCATCGCCGCGACGGTCGTCACGATCGTAGCCGCGATCGTCACGGCGACGACGCGGAC
>DBKS01000032.1:16879-17000 GCA_002298605.1 Bifidobacterium sp. UBA744
CGACGACGCGGACGATCATCGTACTCGTCGTCGAAATCATCGGAACGACGGCGGCGCGGACGATCATCATCACGACGGTCGTCACGATCGTAATCGCGGTCGTCACGATCGGAACGGCGGT
>DBKS01000032.1:17105-24530 GCA_002298605.1 Bifidobacterium sp. UBA744
CCGCCACGGCCGGCGCCGGACTCCTGGTCCTCGAAACCGGGGATCGCAAGGCTGATCTTGCCGCGGTCGTCCACACCCTGCACGACGACCTCGACGGTGTCGCCCTCCTTGAGGACGTCCTCCACGGCATCGATGCGCTCGCCATTGGCGAGGTTGCGGATCTGGGAAATGTGCAGCAGGCCGTCGGTACCCGGGGTGAGGTTCACGAACGCGCCGAAGGACGTGGTCTTGACGACCTTGCCGTTGTAGGTTTCGCCGGCTTCGGGCACATGCGGGTTGGCGATCTGGTCGATGACGGCCTTGGCCTTCTCGGCGGCCTCGCCGCCTTCGGAGGAGATGTAGACGGTGCCGTCGTCCTCGATTGCGATCTCGGCGCCGGTGTCTTCCTGGATCTGGTTGATCATCTTGCCCTTCGGACCAATGACCTCGCCGATCTTGTCGACGGGCACCGTGGTGGTGATGATGCGCGGAGCATACTCGCTCATCTCGGCCGGACCGTCGATGCACTCGTTGATGACTTCGAGGATGGTGCTGCGGGCTTCCCTGGCCTGCTGCAGGGCGGAGGCCAGAATGTCGGCCGGAATGCCGTCGAGCTTGGTGTCGAGCTGCAGGGCGGTGATGAACTCGGAGGTGCCGGCCACCTTGAAGTCCATGTCGCCGAAGGCATCCTCGGCGCCCAGAATGTCGGTGAGCGTCTTGAAGACATGCTGACCGTCCACATCACCGGACACCAGGCCCATGGCGATGCCGGCGACCGGGGCCTTCAGCGGCACGCCCGCGGCCAGCAGGCTCAGCGTGGAGGCGCAGACGGAGCCCATGGAGGTGGAACCGTTGGAGCCGATGGCCTCGGAGACCTGACGGATGGCGTAGGGGAACTCCTCGCGGCTCGGCAGCACCGGCACCAGGGCCTTCTCGGCGAGGGCGCCGTGGCCGATTTCGCGGCGCTTCGGGGAGCCGACGCGGCCGGTCTCGCCGGTGGAGTACGGCGGCATCTCGTAGTTGTGCATGTAGCGCTTGGACTGCGGACCGGACAGCGCGTCGATCTGCTGCTCCATCTTGAGCATATTGAGCGTGGTCACGCCCAGGATCTGCGTCTCGCCACGCTGGAACAGGGCGGAGCCGTGCACGCGCGGCACGATGTCCACTTCGGCGGACAGGGTGCGGATGTCGCGCAGGCCACGGCCATCGATGCGGTAGTCCTCGGTGAGGATGCGGCGGCGCACGATCTGACGCTGCAGCTCCTTGAACGCGTTGCCGATCTCCTTGTCCTTCTCGGCGTCGTCCATGTCGGTGAACTCGGAGGCCAGCGTGTCCTTGACGCCCTGCTTGATCTCGGCGATGCGGTCCTGGCGCGGCAGCTTCTCGGCGATGGAAAGCGCCTCGTTGAGGTCGGCGTGGGCGATCTCGTCGATGCGGGCGTACAGCTCGTCGGTGTACTCCGGGAAGAGCTGGAATTCCTTGGTCTTCTTCGCGGCCTTGGCCTTCAGCTCATCCTGCGCCTCGCAGATCACCTTGATGAACGGCTTGGCCGCTTCGATGCCGCCGGCGACGACTTCTTCATCCGGCTTGGTCTGGCCCTCGTCGTAGATGAGATGCCAGGCATTCTTGCCGGCGCCGGCCTCGATCATGGCGATGGCGACGTCGCCGTTCTCGATCACGCGGCCGGCGACCACGATCTCGAACACGGCGCGCTCACGCTCGCTCCAGCGCGGGAAGGCGACCCACTGGCCGTCGATCAAAGCCAGGCGAACGCCGGAAACAGGTCCCTCGAACGGCAGGCCGGAGATCATGGTGGAAGCGGATGCGGCGTTCAGGGCGATCACATCATAGGCGTCGTCGGGGTTGACGGCCAGCACGGTTTCCACCACCTGAACCTCGTTGCGCAGCGTGTGCGGGAACAGCGGGCGCAGCGGACGGTCAATGATGCGGCACGCCAGAATCGCCTCGGACGACGGACGGCCCTCACGACGGAAGAAGGAGCCGGGGATCTTGCCCGCGGCGTACATCTTCTCTTCGACATCGACGGTCAGCGGGAAGAAATCGTAGTTTTCCTTCGGGCTGGAGCCGGCGGTGGTGGTGGACAGCACCATCGAATCATCATCCAGATACGCGGCGACCGCGCCATCGGCCTGCTGGGCAAGACGACCCGTTTCGAAACGCAGGGTGCGCTTGCCAAATGATCCATTGTCAATAACGGCCTCAACGGCCTTGATCTCGGGACCCTCCATGGGGTTCCTCCTTTTTTCTGTTATTCCTAATTACCTAACTAAACTTCTGCTACCGGGCTGTCCTCGTCAGCGGACATGCTTCACAAACCCCGTGCGGCCCCCTGGCCGCGTCCTCGTGCCGAACCTTCCGGCGGACCCTCCGGTCTTTTCCACATCCGCGCACCTTGCGCGGCTCGCTCCCGGTCCATTTTCCCGTGGACGCACGGACGGCGATTATGCAAAACGCCCGAGCACCGGTCTAGGCACTCGGGCGGAAGTATGTTATCGGCGCAGGCCGAGCTTCTCGATAAGAGCACGGTAACGGTTGATGTCCTCGCGCTTCAGATAGTCGAGCATACGACGACGGTCACCGATCATCAGCTGCATGCCACGACGGGAGTGGTGATCATGCTTGTGCTGCTTGAGGTGCTCGGTCAGATCGGAGATGCGCTTGGAAAGCAGCGCCACCTGGACCTCCGGGGAGCCCGTGTCGCCCTCATGGGTAGCGAACTTCGCGATGATGTTCTGCTTCTCTTCGTTAGTCAGTGCCACAGTTCCTCCTTATAGTCCTGGGCTGCGCGGTGCACCCGACACCATGCCGGGGCGCTCTCTATCCGCGGGCGACAATACGCCGAATGAAAAGTGTACGCCGGGGGGTGGATTAGGACCGCGGCCACGGCCGGCGCGGTCAGACGACGGTGATCACGCCGCCGAACAGCACAATCGCCAGCGCCATCAGCTCGATCAGGAAGAACATCGAGAACGCCGCCCAGCTGCGAGTCAGCACGTTGAGCGGGGAATCCTTTTTGATCAGCACCAGTATGGCCACGAACGCCAGCGCAAACACGGCGACGCCGAGCCCTGCGGCAACGATGCCGAGGTTGCCGGCATTGGCCAGCTGCGCATACCGCCCATACACCACATAGGTCACATACCAGAAATTGCCGCGAAGCAGAAAGACGCCCGACAGGAACTGCTCGGCGGCCAGGCCGACCACGAACACAAAGCGCCACGACCACTGCCGCGTCTGCACCACCGCCATGCCCAAACCGGTGCATGCCACCAGGGTCACGGCCCAGCCCACCAGTGCGATGCCTCGCGGCTCGAAGCGCGTGAGTACGCCCAGTACCTGGCCCGTGTGATTCATCGCGAAGTCGCGGCCCAGCCAGTACGGCGCGACAATGGCCGCCAGCACCAGCGCGAAAAAACCGATCCAGGCAAAGGGACGGAACCGACGCTTCTCATCGTCCGCCAGCGAGAGGTCCGACTGCGGCATCTCGGTCGCCGCCTCAAACAACTCATCGGAACGTTCGGTATCGTCGCTCATGCATCACCCTCGAGATTCCGTCGGAACCGACACCAGCACCCCTGTCAAGTGGAGCGGATGACGGGAATCGAACCCGCGTAATCAGTTTGGAAGACTGAGGCTCTACCATTGAGCTACATCCGCGTCGCCGTTTTGCGCGAACAAAACAACGTGAGCCATTATACACACACCATGCCCAACGCCGACCGACACGCCGATCACGACGGATCCACCAGAATGACCACCGCGGAGGCGACGGGCCCGTCATGGCTCAGCGAGATCATCCACCGCGGCCCGCCCGCGGCGGCGACCGGAGGCAGCGACGCCCGCAGCTCGCGTTCGACGTCGACGCCCAGCGCCACATGGGGCCGGCCACGACCGTCATCGAGGATTTCAACGCCATTCCACGGGAAATCATCCAGCGTGTAGGGACTGGGCAGCTCCCCGAGCGCGGACTCCCACGCCTTGAGCGCCGCCTCCTTCCCGGCCCATTTGGCCGCCATATGCACGGTCGGGCCATCGCCCTTCGCCCTGCCCCGCATGGAGGCCTGCCGCACCTCACGCGGCGAGAACAACCCGAGCATCCTGGACCCGGGTTCGTCCAGTTGCTCGGCGAACGCGGCGACGTCCACCACGTCATGCCCCACACCCAGCATCCGCATACGTGCTCCTTCCACCCTCAGCCCACCGGCTGTCTCAGGCTACCGGCCGCGACCGACCTGCGCCGCCCCCCGCCCAAACCGTCCGGCAATGTGACATTGCCGACATTCCGCAGCCCGGTCGTCTGCGCCGGCGACAGGTCCGAACCTCCGCAAAAGCGCGGAACCACAAGCAATCAAGACACTACATGTTGTGTTTTTCGCAATGACACACCACAAGACATAGTGCCTTGCGGATTGCGACGCGACCGATAGACTGACGCCAGCGACCGCGCAAGCGCCGCCTTCACAGCACACCGAACCACGGAGGGCCCATGACCGTCACCGTCTACAGCAAACCATCCTGCCCGCAATGCGAAGCCACCAAACGCCAGCTCGCCAAGCGAGGCGTCCCCTTCGACACGGTGGACGTCACCGCCGATCCCGACGCCCTGGCGACGCTGCAGGCCGCGGGATTCCTTCAGGCACCCGTGGTGGTCACCGACGACGACTCGTGGAGCGGATACCGACCGGACAAGATCCGCGCCCTGACCAGCGGCACCGTCTCCGCCCCGGCCCATGCGTGACCGGCCGGAGGCGACGCGCGGCACCGGGATCGGCGCGGTGGTGTTCTTCTCGTCCGCATCGGAAAACACCGCACGCTTCGTGGCCGGCTGCCATCTCCAGGACGAGGGGGTCAACGTCCATCGGATCCCGTTGCACGCCGACGATCCGCCATTGCAGGTGCGCGAACCCTATATCCTCATGGTCCCCACCTACGGCGGGGGCGACCCGCGAAAAGCCGTGCCCATCCAGGTGAAGCGGTTTCTGAACGATCCGGACAACCGCCAATGGATCCGCGGCGTCATCGCATCGGGCAACACCAATTTCGGAACGGCCTTCTGCGCGGCCGGAGACATCATCGCCGCCAAATGCAACGTGCCGTTCCTGTACCGATTCGAACTCATGGGAACGCCGGAAGACGCAGCCAAGGTGCGCGCCGGCGTGACGAAGTTCCTCCACAGCCACCCAAACCCACCCACAAGGACGATAGCGTGACCACCACAGACACCACCCCCCGCAACCCGAACCGCAAGCCGAACCGCAGCGCAGACCCGGCATCCGAGCACAGCGGTCCGTCGCACGACTACCACGCGCTCAACGCAATGCTCAACCTCTACGACGAGAACGGCGACATCCAATTCGACAAGGACCGGGCCGCCACGCGCGAATACATCAACGGACACGTGCGCCCGAACACCATGGCCTTCGGCTCCACCGCCGAGCGCCTGAGCTACCTCATCGAACACCAGTACTACGACGGCGAGGTCTTCGCGCGATACACCCCCGAATTCCTCGACTCGTTCTACGCCCACGCCCAGTCGCGTCACTTCGCATTCGACACCTTCCTGGGCGCCTTCAAGTTCTATTCCTCATACGCGCTCAAAACCTTCGACGGCACGCGGTACCTCGAGGACTTTCCCCAGCGGGCGGCGGCCGTCGCCCTGGACCTGGCCGCCGGGGACGAACGCATGGCCCGCCGGGTGCTTGACGAAATCATCGACAGACGCTTTCAGCCGGCCACACCCACCTTCCTGAATCTCGGCAAGGCCCAGCGCGGCGAACCGGTCAGCTGCTTCCTGGTGCGCCTCGAAGACAACATGGAGTCGATCTCCCGCGCGATCAACGCGGCGCTGCAGCTGTCCAAGCGCGGGGGCGGCGTGGCGCTCCTGCTGACCAACCTGCGCGAGCTCGGCGCGCCCATCAAGCACATCGAGAACCAGTCCAGCGGCGTGGTGCCGATCATGAAGCTGCTGGAGGACTCGTTCTCCTACGCCAACCAGCTCGGGGCCCGACAAGGCGCCGGCGCGGTATACCTCAACGCGCACCATCCGGACATCATGCGCTTCCTCGACACCAAGCGCGAGAACGCGGACGAGAAAACCCGCATCAAATCGCTGGCGCTGGGCGTCGTGATCCCCGACGCCACCTTCGAACTGGCCAAGCGGAAGGAGGCGATGGCGCTGTTCAGCCCCTATGACGTGGAACGCGTATACGGCAAACCGTTCGCCGACATCTCCGTCAGCGAGCATTACGACGAGATGGTGGCCGACAGGCGCATTCGGAAAACCTATATCGACGCGCGCCAATTCTTCATGACCATCGCGCAGCTGCAATTCGAATCAGGCTACCCATACATCATGTTCGAAGACACCGTCAACCGCGCCAATCCCATCGAGGGACGCGTGACCATGAGCAACCTGTGCTCCGAAATCCTGCAGGTGCAGGAGCCGAGCACCTACAACGAGGACCTGAGCTATGCGCATGTGGGCCGGGACGTATCGTGCAACCTCGGCTCGCTGAACATCGCCGAAGCCATGGACGGCGACCTGGGAGCCACCGTGGAAACCGCCGTGCGCGCACTCACCGCCGTCGCCGAGCACACCTCCATGGACTGCGTGCCGTCGATCCGTCGCGGCAACGAGGAGGGACACGCCATCGGGCTGGGCCAGATGAACCTGCACGGGTTCCTCGCCCGCGAGCACATGCACTACGGCGGCGAGGAGGCGCTGGACTTCACCGACATATACTTCATGACCGTGGCATACCACGCCTATCGGGCCTCGCACGCGCTGGCCGTGGAACGGGGGCGCGCATTCGCCGGCTTCGCCCGGTCCGCGTATGCCAAACCGGCCGGCGGGGGCAACTACTTCGACAAATACACCGACGGAAGCCACCCGCTGGAACCGCGCACCGACACAGTACGCCGGTTGTTCGTCTATCGGGGCATCCACATCCCGACCGCCGAGGACTGGGCGTCGCTGCGAGACGAGATTCTGCGCGACGGCATCTACAACCAGAACCTGCAGGCCGTGCCGCCCACCGGATCGATCTCGTACATCAACCATGCCACATCGTCGATCCACCCCATCGCCGCCAAAATCGAAATACGCAAGGAAGGCAAGATCGGCCGCGTCTACTATCCGGCCCCCTATATGACCAACGACAACCTCGACTACTACGAGGATGCCTACGAAATCGGCTGGAAGAAGATCATCGACACGTATGCCGCGGCCACCCGGCATGTGGATCAGGGACTGTCGCTGACCCTGTTCTTCCCGGACACCGCCACCACGAGGGATCTCAACAAAGCCCAGATCTACGCCTGGCGCAAGGGCATCAAGACACTGTATTACATCCGCATACGGCAGCAGGCCCTGGAAGGCACCGAAGTGCGCGGCTGCGTAAGCTGCATGCTCTGAACCGCACCGGC
>DBKS01000032.1:24567-33633 GCA_002298605.1 Bifidobacterium sp. UBA744
CCAAAGCCCAGGAAAGGACCACCTATGAACCGAACCGTATACCGCCTGCTGCTCCGGCTCACCGTACCGGAGGAGCGCACCACAGGCAACGACGAGCCCAAGGAGAACTGACCCATGCCACCGATTTCAATACCGCGCAAGCCCCTCACGCTGATCAACCGGGTATCGGCCATCAATTGGAACCGCTTGGAGGACGACAAGGATCTGGAGGTATGGGACCGCCTGACGGGCAACTTCTGGCTGCCGGAGAAGGTCCCCATCTCCAACGACATTCCCGTCTGGCAAACCATGAGCGACGCCGAGCACACGCTCACAATGCGCGTGTTCACCGGCCTGACGCTGCTCGACACCATCCAAGGCACGGTGGGGGCGGTTTCGCTGATCCCCGACGCGCTCACGCCGCACGAGGAGGCCGTGTACACGAATATCGCGTTCATGGAGTCCGTGCACGCCAAGTCGTATTCCTCCATCTTCTCCACGCTGTGCTCCACCGCCGAGATCAACGAGGCCTTCGCATGGAGCGAGGAGAATGAGTTCCTGCAGAACAAGGCGCGGATCGTACTCGACTATTACGAGGGGGACAATCCCCTCAAGCGCAAGGTCGCCTCGACGCTGCTGGAATCGTTCCTCTTCTACTCGGGTTTCTACCTGCCGATGCATTTCTCCTCGCACGCCAAGCTCACCAACACCGCCGACGTGATTCGACTGATCATCCGCGACGAAGCCGTGCACGGCTATTACATCGGATACAAATACCAGAAGGGTCTCGAGCGGGTCTCCCAATCCGTGCGCGACGAGATGCGAAGCTACACATACGATCTGCTCAACGAGCTGTACGACAACGAGGTGGAGTACACCGAATCACTGTACGATCCGGTCGGGCTGTCCGACGACGTGGAGAAGTTCCTGAGATACAACGGCAACAAGGCGCTGATGAACCTGGGATATCCGGCCCTGTTCCCCGCGGAGATCTGCGACGTCAATCCGGCGATCCTGTCGGCTCTGTCCCCCAACGCCGACGAGAACCACGACTTTTTCTCCGGATCCGGTTCCAGCTATGTCATGGGCAAAGCCGTCGAAACCGACGACGACGACTGGAACTTCTGAGCTTCGCCAGCCGCGGCAGCAACAAGGCGCCCGGCCCGGGATGGCAAACGCCAATCCCCGGGCCGGGCGCCTCCGTTATATCCGTCAGACCTCGTAATAGCCGTCGGCGGACAGACGGGCGTCGGGATTCAGCAGCATGGCCTTTTCAACCTCATGGTGGTCATATCCCCTGCCGTCCTCGTGGAAGCGGCGGTTGTCGATCGGCTCGTACAGCGCGGCACGGCCCATCATGCCCTCCTCAAGACGACGCCGGCCGGCGGCCAGACGGGCGTTGGCGCGCGAACGCCACTCGTCGAGCGCGGCCACGCCCTCGCTTCTGGCCACGGCGGCCTCGAAGGCGCCGGGATTGACGATCGCGACGAAACCGCTGACATGGCCGAAGCCCAGCGAAGTGGCCAGACCGGCCTTCACCGTGCCGACATGCAGGGGCTTGCGCAGCCAGACCATATGATCGTCGCGGGCGAGCTTCGGATCCACGCAGTCCAGAGCCGCGTTGGCGGGAATGACGCCGGAGTTGAACAGCTGGGTCAGGCCGTTGACCTGGAAGATGCAGGCGCCGCCCTTCGCATGACCGGTCAGGGTCTTCTGCGAGATCACGAACAGCGGGTTGCCGTCGGTCCGGCCGATGGCGTGGGCCAGCGTGTTGTGCAGCTCCGATTCGTTCGGATCATTGGCATTGGTGGACGTGTCATGCTTGGAGACCACGGCGATGTCGTCCGGCGTGACGCCGAGACGGGCCAGGTCGCGCACCAGCTTGGAGCCCCTGCCGCCCATGCCGGCGGCGAGGGCGCCCAGTCCCGGCGCCGGAATGGAGGTGTGCGCGCCATCCGCGTAGGAGTGGATGAAGCCCACCACGCCGGCGACCGGCAAGCCCATCTTCAGCGCGATATCGCCGCGCGTCAGCAGGATGGTGCCGCCGCCCTGGGATTCCAGGAAGCCACCGCGACGACGGTCGTTGGCGCGCGAGAAGAAGCGCGCGTCGATGCCCTTGTCGTACATCTCCTGCGAATTGGCGGTGGCGTTCATGTTGCCGAACCCGATGACGGATTCCACGCCGATGTCGTCGATCGCACCGGTCACCACGAAGTCGGCCTTGCCGAGGGCGATCTTGTCGAAGCCCTCTTCCAGCGACACCGCGGCGGTGGCGCAGGCGGACACCGGCTGGATCATATTGCCGTAGCCGCCGATATACGACTGCATCACATGCGCGGCCACCACATTCGGCAGCGCCTCCTGCAGGATGTCGGTCGGGATCTCGTGGTTGAGGAAGCGGTCGAGATACAGCTTGCGCATCGACGCCATGCCGCCGAAACCGGTGCCCTGCGTGCTGGCCACCATCGAGGGATGCACGGCCTGCAGCACCTCGGCCGGGCTGAAACCGGCGGACAGGTACGCATCCACCGTGGTGACGATGTTCCATAGCGCGATCTCGTCCACATCACCGACCATGGAGGCCGGAATGCCCCACTTGACCGGATCGAAGCCCTTGGGGAACTGACCGCCCACGGTACGGGTCATGGTGGCGCGGCGAGGCACGCGGATCATCGAGCCAGCATGGCGGGTGACGTTCCACTCGCCGGACTCGGCGTCGGGGGCGATGGAGGTGTGGGCCTCGTCAAGCTTGACGTATTCCCTCGCCACATCCTCGTTCGGCACGGAGAACGTGACGTCATGATCGAGGAAGACCTCGGACTCCTCCTCGTCGGCACCGTCCTTGTAGTCGGCTCCCATGCCCTCCTCGAAGGGACGGATGCCGGAGCGGGCCACAACCTCGTCATGGTAACGCTCGGCGATGTCCTCCTCGGGCACAAGGTTGCCATCGACGTCGTACCAGCCCGGCTTCGGACTGTCATGCCAAGTCAGCAGACCCATATTCCAGGCGAGTTCGAGCACCGCGCCCGCGGACAGATCGACGCTGCCGTCGGAGTGGATGCCCAGCTCGGCCTCGAATCTGGTGCGGCCGGACCCCCACGGACCCAGCTCGCCCACCGACACGATGACGATTTCATCCTCGGGACGTGCGGTGACGTTTTGCCAATCGGCAAGATCCACCGGCGCCTGATGCGGCACATGCGGGCTCGGCAGGGCCTTCAGAACCGCCGCGGGGGAAGCGGACGGCGTCGACGCGGAAGCCTGCCCGGCATTCTCTTCGGACCGCTTCGCGGCGTCGGCAAGCGCTTCGGCACGCAATGCCCTGATGTCGATCGGCTCGCTGCCCAGCCCACCGGTCAGATCCACGTCCAGCGGATGGTCGGCGGCCTCCTGTCGCGCCTCGGCGGTGCACAGATCCAGCAGCTTCGACGCCATATCGGCCGTGGAGTAGGTCTTCAGGCCGTGTCGCTCGACCACCTCGACGAGCGGATCGTTGCCGCCCATCAGGCCGGTGCCCCGCACCCAGCCGATCTTCGGGTGGGCGAAGGTGACGCGGGACGACCACGCCTTCTCGGAACGGGCGCGGTTGACGATGGCGTCGAACGCGGACTTCACCTCGCCGTACGCGCCGTCGCCGCCGAAGATGCCGCGGTTCGGCGAGCCCGGCAGCACGACATGCAGCGCGTGCTGCACGTCGGTGTCGGCGCCGATCGCGGAGAATCCGGCGATGGCGCGCTCCACGCTCCACAGCATCAGACGCGCCTGCGACTCGAACAGTTCGCCCGAATCGGCCAGGGTGCCGTGCACCGGCGGGGCCGCGAACGGGAAGAACAGGCTCGGCTCGTACGCGGGCTTGAGGATCGTGGTGGTCGCGCCGGTGGTCTTCTTCTGCACATTGCCCACCCAGTCGACCAGCGCGTCCACGTCGCGATAGCTCGACAGGTTGGCCGGCACCAGCCACAGTTTCGCGTCACCCGCCGCGTGCGCGCGGTAGGTGCGCTTGGCCCATGCCTTGACGCTCGGCCTGAAGCTGTGCGACGTGGCGATCACGGTGGCGCCGCCGGCCAGCAGGCCGTTGACCACCTGGGCGGCGATGGAGTTCGGCGCCACGCCGGTGACCACCGCCACATCGCCGGCAAAGCGCCGGGCGGCGTCCGCAACCGGTTCGAGGGCCTCGGTCGCGATGCGCTCATAGTCGGCGGCCAGTTCGACCTTGCCGGCCCGCCGCGCGAGCTGTGCGAACCAGGCGGCTTCATCCGCCACGGCCTTGCCCAGTCCGGCGAAGGAGTCCTCAAGCGCGGCGGTCTCGCCGTTGTAATAGGCGTCGGCCAGATCCTCACGGGCGGAAGCCCACCGGTCGTCGAACAGGATCGCCTTGCGCGCGTCGAATCGCGGCGCCACCTGGGCGGGCCAGTCGGCGCCCAACTCGGCGGTCACGGCCTCGACCACCGCCGCGTTCTCGTCCCTGCCGGGTTCGGGCGCGGGAGCGGCCACGCCGAGTTCGCCCAGCAGGTAACGGGCGGTGGCGGCCAGTACGCCGTTGGCGCCGGTGACCTTCTGCGCGAAGGCGTCCAGCGCGGCGGAGTCGACCATGGCGCCACCTGCGGCGGCGTCTGCGGACGGCTTCGACACGGTGACGCCCTTTGACTGGGCGGCCACTTCAACGGCCGCATCGATGAGCTTGTCGGCCTCGGCCTTGCTCTGCACGGCCTCGGTGGGCAGCTTGGCCAAATCACCGCCGCGGGAGCTGGCGCCTTCGCGGGTGTCGAGCAGCAGGGCGGACAGCACGGCGGCCACCCAGCCCTCGCCCAGCCGCCAGACGCCCAGCACCCTGTCGCGGATGTACGACTGCTTGACGCCGGCCGCGCCGAACAACGAGCGCACGCGGTCGCGCAGGGCTTCCGACAGCACCGCGCCGAACGGCTTGTAGTTCGGAGCGGCCTTGTTGACGATGGCGGCCAACTGGGTGAGCGTCGCCTCGGCCGCGCCGTCCACGCTGGCCACGCCCAGCTCGGAGCTGATATCCATCAGCAGCTGGTTGCGGCGCGACGACACGCCGTTGGTCAGGGTGTCGGTGGTGTCGTTGGCGCCGATCTGATCAAGTCGCACCTTGGTGGAGTAGGCCATCAGCACACCGATGGCGTCGGAGGCGGTGAAGGGAATGTCGTCCGGCGTCTTGCCGTCGGAGCCTGAGTTCAGATCCGCCACCACGGAACCGGACGGGGTACCGGCGGGAGCGGACGCGACGGAGGGCGCGGGGGAAGCGGGGGCCGACGCCTTCACGGCGGCGGCGTCCTTCATCTGCGCCGGGGCCTCCGATGCGGCGGCCGGCGTCTCATCCGCCGTCTCGTCATCGTCGATGCGCGCCAGGGGATCGGTGTCGGTGTAGTACACACGGCCTTCATCGCGCCCCACGTTGTACACGCCGACATGGCGGTTCGAGAACTCCGGCAGCTTGAGGGTCTTGGCACCGAGGTTGGCCAGGGTCGGGGCGTTGCCCAGTCCGACCTCAACATACCGCTCGACGCCCAGTCCCCCCTTCGACTCGTCGCCGAACATCAACGCCTGGGTTTCGATCCAACGCACCGGGGATGCGAACTGCCAGCTCAGCAGCTCGGTGAGCAGCAGACGCCCGAGCTTCTGATCGTCGGCCGCATAGGAATCCCACACATCGGGTCGCTCCAACGCTTCGCGGATGCGCTCGGAGGGCACCACGTCGAGAATCCTGGCCGCGAACTCCCTGGTCATTTCGAAGGGCACGGCCACCAGATTCGGAATGTAGCGCCCAACCAGGCGGCTGTAGTCGATATGGGCGGGCAGCAGCGCGTCGAGCTTGTCGCGGAACTCGGGCACGCCCTTGCGCAGCAGCGTCGAATGGAACGGCACGTCGATGCCGGGCACCAGCATGAACGGCGGTTTGCCGCCATACTCCTTGGCACGGCGGGACGCGTCGGCCTTGAGGTACTTGAGCCCCGCGATCGTACCGGCAACGGCGTACTGCTGACCGGCCAGATTGTAGTTGACGATCTCCAGGAACTCGCCGGATTCCCGGGCGACCTGGGCGATGTACTCCTTGACGTGGGCGTCGTCCACACCGAACTGGTTCGGGCGAAGCGCACCCATGCGGAAGTTGGAGCGCCCCTGGGCGTCGCGCTCAATGAGATGATGCATGGTGGAACCGCGGTGGAACACCAGCTCCAGTACGGTTTCCAGCGGAATCACGCCGGCGAACGCGGACAGCGCGTTGTACTCGCCGAGGGAGTGGCCGGCGAAGTAGGCGGGCCAGATGTCGGCGCCGGATTCGCGCAAACGGGCGGTCTGGGCGAAGGCCACGGTGGCGAGCGCCACCTGGGTGAACTGCGTCAGGTTCAGCAACCCATCGGGATGATGGTAGGTGACGCCGTTGGCGGTCAGTTCCTTGGGATTGTCGCGCACCAACGCGAGGATCGAGAAGCCCAGCCTGGAACGGGTCAGTTTGTCGGCGCGCTCCCACACCTCGCGGGCGGCGGCGGACTTGGCGCGTTCGTCGAGCACCATGCCCTGCTTCTGAATACCCTGGCCGGGGTAGACGAACGCCGCCTTCGGGGCGCGGATCAGCGCGGTGCCGCGGGAAACCAGCTGGCCGCCAATGCGGCAGGTGACCTCAAGCGCCAGACCGCCATGGCGTACCTTGCCCACGCGTTCAACGGAGATCTCCACCACGTCGCCCAGCTGAACCATGCCGTACATGTTGTAGGTCCAGCCGGCGATCTCGTAATGGGCGCCCTTGTCGTCGAACGCCTGCGCCACGTGCTGTGCGGTGGCGGACAGCCACATGCCATGCACCAGCGGCGCCGAGAGGCCGGAAATGGCCGCGCCCCGCCTGGAGGTGTGGATCGGGTTGAAGTCTCCGGAGGTGCGGGCGAAGGCGGTCATGTCCGAGGGGGCCGTCACCTTGACTCGACGCATCAGACGCCTTGGCGTCGGTTCGATGTCATCATGCTTCGCATCGCCGTATTCGGGGGCGTCGCCCGGCAGCGCATCGGAGTAGACGCGGCCGCGGATGGCGAACCGCTCGGTTTCGCGGGCCAGCAGCGTGCCGTCCTGCGCGGTATGGGTCACGTGAATGGTCACGACGCGACCGGAAGCCGATTCGAAATAGTCCTCGGCCCGACTGGCCAAGGTGATCCGCTCGCCCACATGCCTGAGCAGCTCGTCCTCGGTGACTTCAAGCTCGATCAGATGATCCAGATGAACGGCATTCAGCAACCCCTCGATCACCGGATAACCGTCGACATACACCGATCCGAGCGCGGCGTAGATAGCCGGCCAAGCCGGACCGACCAGCGCGTCGGGGGCGATCGTGGTCGTCTTGAGATCGCCGGGCAGTGTCCCCGCGGTGGCGGCCTCGTGGTCAAAGCCGAGGTTGGCCGACAGGGTGTAGCTGGCGTGCGCGACGCCAAACGGCGCGTCGGAGGATGCCTTCCCGTTGCCGATGTACCGATGCTCGGCGTCGGCGACGCCGCCTTCGACGGCCGGCATGGCCTCGAGCTTGTCGCCGGTGATGGCCGTGTTGCCGATACCCGCGGTAGCGGCGAGCATGGCATAGACGTGATCGGTCAGTCGCTCGCGGTTGACCACGGGGAATCTGCCGGCCTCCGTGCCGTTGACGGTCAGGGGGATCACGATGTCGCGCACGGCGTGCTTCGACAGGCCGCCGTCCGGATCGTCATCCCAGTAGGTGTCGAGGTGGATGTCAAGGTCGAATTCCTCGCCCTGCTCGCCGCCGCCCAAGTACTTGAGCTCGTACTGACGGTCCCCGACTTCGGTGCCGTAGGCGGGGTTGGTGGTGGTGTGGCCCACCCACGAGATGTTCGGGCAGGAGCGGATGAAGGCTTCGGCGGTGGCCGCGCTGTTCAGTGTGGAGAACAGGTCATCGGATTCGTCGCCCGCCTTCGATTCGCCGCCGGCGGCACGTTCGACCGCGGCGGCCTCGAACCGGCCGAGAATATCGGCGATCGGCTCGTCCACGGTCGTGATGCCGGCCACCGAAACAGGCCCCGGGATCACTCGCACGGAGTCGGCGGGATACCTCGGGTCTTCGGACTGCCACAGCTGATCCTGACCCCACCAGCGCAGCAGGTCGTTGTCGATCTGCGGCACGAACGGCATGGGTTTGGGATATTCGCGAACCAGCGTCGGGAACCAGGCCACGTCGGCGGGTGTCACCCTGATCTCGCCGGCTCGCGGATAGGCCTCGGCAAGACGGTCGATGGCCGCGGCGGGATCGCCGGCCACATCCTCAACCGTGGCGAACAGTGAGGCGAATTCGCCGGATTCCCGGTCGTTGACGCGGGCCTCGATGCGATGCAGCAGGTGCAGGAAGCGCAGCGCATAGGTGTCGTCCGCCCAGGGGAAGCTCAATGCGGCGAAACGGCGGGCCCAGTCAAGGTAGGTCATCGTCGCCAGGTCGCCGAAATAGGGCTTGGCGGTTTTGTTCAGCGCGGCGATGATCTCGTCGCGGCGGGATTCCAATTCCTCGGGGTGCTTCATCACGCGCACCAGCAGGCGGCCGCATTCGGCGGAGGAATTCTCCAGCTCGTAGATGTCGGCGTGCAGATGGCTCAGGCCGGAGGCGACACCGCCCACCGAACCGCCGGCCGGCACCCACTGCTCGCCGGCGGGGGCGAACGGGTCCTCGTTCTTGGCGGCGGCGTCGGTGATGCCGGGGGTCCTGACCAGCAGCTGCTTCACCTCGGGGCTGGTATGCGCCTCCTTGGCGGTCATCGCCGCCGTGCCGACCAGCACGCCATCCACCGGCATATCCGGCAGATCGTGCACGCGGGCCCACTGGCCCGACAGGTAATCGGCGGCGCGACCAGGCGTGCCGATGCCGCCGCCGGCGACGAGCACCAGATTGGACTGGGCCCGCACTTCGGCATAGGTGGAGATCAGCAGGTCGTCCAGCGACTCCCAGCTGTGGTGGCCGCCGGCGACACCGCCTTCGACCTCAATGATGATCGTGACGGGTTCGACGGCCTTGGCGATGCGCACCACCTGACGAATCTGATCGACGGTACCGGGCTTGAACGCCACATAGGGCAGACC
>DBKS01000032.1:33813-43836 GCA_002298605.1 Bifidobacterium sp. UBA744
CGTGCGCCCCTCTTCAAGCTCTCGCTCCAGTTCGGCCACATGACGGTCGAACACCTCGGCGGTCACCTGGCCGCCGCCGGCGAGTTCGGCCCAATAGCCGGCGTTCGCCGCCGCCGCCACGATCTCGGGATCCACCGTGGTCGGCGTCATGCCGGCCAGCAGCACCGGCGGCTTGCCGGTCAGTTCGCTGAACTTGGTGACGAGCTTGTCTCCGGCGGGGGTATGCGCCACATGCGGCGCAAAATCCTTCCAGTTCTGCGTGCGGCGCGGTTCGGTGTCCAGCGTGGCCAACGCCGCGCGATCCGACGCGGACGACGCCTCGACCACGCCGACGCCGGTGCCCTCGACCACTTTGCCGATCAGCTTGCCCAGCGTGGCGCCCGGACCGAGGTCCACGATCCACAGGGACGCCGGATCGTTGGAGGCAAGTGTCGCGCGCACGGTCGACGCCCAATCCACATGGTTGAGCAGCACCTCATCCGCGAGCGTCCGGGCACGGGACTCGTCCAGCTCGCAGGCGCGGGCCCACTCCACGGCCTGCTCGACGGCCGGGGCCATCAGCGGGGAGTGGAACGGCAGCGTCACCTCAAGATATTCGAGCACCGGGTCGAATACGGCGCCGCCACGCACCTTGTCGTCGCGCAACTTGGCCTGGCGGGCATGCTCCCTGCCCACTTCGACGGCGAAGCTGGCCAGATCCTCCGGATACCCGGACAACACGTGGTGGTTGGACGAATTGGTGACGGCGATGGAGATCGGACCGTGCGGATTGACCACACGGGCGGCCAGCACTCTGATCTGTTCCTCGGTGGCTCCTTTCACCGACAGCATCGGGCTGGCCTCGCCATGCGATGCGGCGATCCCCAGCTCACGGGCCTTGCGGGTGCCGGCGGCGCCGATCAGCGCGGCCATGGCGAGAATCTGGTCAATCTGCTCGCCGGCGGAGGCCAGCGAACCGGCGTCCGCGGCGACCTGTGCCATATGGACACCGAGAATGCCCTGAGAATGCCCCAGTAGGGCGACCGGCTTGGCGGCGGCGATCTCATAGCCGAGATGGGCGAGATCGGTCAGCGCACCCAGCTGGGTGAGCGCAATGCCCTCCACCGAAACGGTGGCGTCGGCGGCGGCACCCAGACGTGCGGGGTTCGGGGCGAATCCGAACAGGTCAACGGGTTTGCCGGTGGTGGCCAGCAGTTCCGCGCTCACCGGGGTCAACAGCCGCGCGGCTGCGGCGGCATGAGCCTTCAGCGAAGCTTCGAGGGTCGGATCGTTCGTCAGATCGGCGAGCGCCACCGGCCACGGGGTGGACTGGCCGGCAAAGGCGAGTGCGTGCGGCTCGGAGGCAAGGCGGTTCAGAAAGAAAGTGGTCATTCGTAGCTCCATGCTTGTGAATTGGTGTGTGAATAGGTATGTGAATCGGTTGGTTTATGGTCTGTGTTGTTCTGTGTTGCTGTTCGTCGCTGATTGGCACGCGATTACAACGGCTGGTTGCCGTGGTGTTTGCCGGTACGGCGACACCGTCGCTTGGAGGCCAGCAATTTCAGTGATTGCTCAATCACCTCACGCGTTTGCTCGGGGTCGATCATCGCGTCGATTTCCCCCATTTCAAGCGATAGGTTCGCGTTGACGGTGGTGCGCTCGTAGTCGGCGGCGAGCTTCCTGCGCAGTTCGTCGACGTCCCTGCCGGCCTCCCGGGCCTTCTGCAGGTCCTTGCGGTGGATGATGTTCACAGCGCCGGTGGCGCCAAGCACCGCGATCTGGGAGGTGGGCCACGCGAAGTTCATGTCGGCGCCGATGGACTTGGATCCCATCACGATGTACGCGCCGCCGAACGCCTTCCTCAGGACGACGGTCACCATGGGCACCTGCGCGTTGGCGTAGGCATAGATCACCTTGGCTCCACGGCGAATGATGCCGGCATGCTCCTGGTCGGAACCGGGTTTGTAGCCGGGCACGTCCACCAGGGTGATCACCGGCAGGTTGAACGCGTCGCACAGCCTGACGAAGCGGGCCACCTTCTCGGACGAATCGACGTCAAGGATGCCGGCCCGCACATTCGGCTGATTGGCGACCACACCCACGGGATGCCCGTCGATGCAGGCGAATCCCACCACCGCGGAGGCGCCGAACAACTCCTGCACCTGCACGAATTCGCCGTAATCGACGATGCAGCGGATCACCTCGAGCATGTCGTAGGGCTGCCGGTCGTTGTCGGGCACGATGGATGCCAGTCGCTTCGCGGCCTCACGTTCGGTGCGGCCCGAGCCGAAGGCGTAGACAGGCGGCTGTTCGTCGCTGCTGGACGGCAGGTAGGCGAGCACCGTGCGCGCGTAGTCGATGGCGTCCGCCTCATCCTCGCCGAGGTAATGCGCCACTCCGGATTTGGCGTTATGCACATAGCCTCCACCCAACTCGTCCATGCTGATCGTCTCGCCGGTCGCGGCCTTCACCACATCGGGGCCAGTGACGAACATATTGGAATGTTCCTTGGTCATGATGATCAGATCGGTCAATGCCGGGCAATACACCGCACCGCCCGCGCAGGGCCCCAGAATCAGCGAGATTTGGGGGATGAATCCGCTGGCCTCGCAGGTTTTTCTGAAGATGCGCCCGTATTGGGTCAGCGCCGCGACGCCCTCCTGGATGCGTGCGCCGCCGGAGTCGACGATCGCAACCACCGGGACCTTGAGTTCGAGCGCCATATCCATCAGATGGCAGATCTTGGCGCCTTCCGCCGTGCCCAGCGTGCCGCCCTTCACGGAAAAGTCCTGCGCGTACACGCCGACCTTGCGGCCGTAGATCTCGCCGAATCCGGTGATCACGGCGCTGCCGGCCACATCATTGTTGATATTGCCGCCGGCGAAGCGGCCGATTTCCTCGAAAGTGCCGGAGTCGAACAGCAGGTCGAGCCGCTCGCGGGCCGTGTATTTGCCCTTGGCGTGCTGGCGGGAGCGTGCGCGCTCCTCGGCCGTGCGTGCCAATTCGGCCGCCTTGATCACGGCTTGGCGCAGCGGCTGCGCCGACGCGGCGGACGCTGTGGACGCGCCGTTGGCGGTATGGCCCGTCCGGTTCGACCGGCCCGCCGCATGCAGGGCGTTCAGTGCGCTCACGGTCGCCGGAGCGCTGATGATATCGGTCATGCCGTCTCCTTGTCATTGCGGTCGTTATGGCTACCATCCGCATTGGATTGCGGTTCGGCGACGGTCTTGGGCTTGTCTCCCGCCGCCTGAACGTCGAGGGTGACCAGGGTCGCGCCGGCCTCCACGCCGTCGCCCGGAGAAACGAAGATCTTGGTCACCGTCCCCTCCACCGGCGCGTAGACGTAGTTCTCCATCTTCATGGATTCGAGCACCACCAGCAGGTCGCCTTTCCTGACGGACGCGCCCTCCGCGACGTTGATGCGGGTGACCACCGCCTGCATGGGGGACGCGATCACGCCGGACGCGCCCTCGTCGGCTCGTTTGGCGACCGGGTCGGCGCCGTGAAGGGCCGAACCGCGCAACGGTTGGGTGGGACGGCGAACGGCTCCGCTCTGCAAGCGCGGCGAGCCGGTCAAACCGTCGACGATGTCTTGGGGAACGGTCAGCTTGACGCGCTTGTCATTGATCTCGATCACAAAGGTCTCGCTCACCGGACGGTCCGACGCACCGGCGGCCGAAGCGCCGAGCGAGGCGGGCTGGCCCGAATTGCTGGTCTGCGGCACGCGATTCAGATAGGTGCGCTCCAGCCATTTGGTACTCACCTCGAAGCCGTGACCGTGTTCGGCGGTGAAGGCGTCGTCGGTGAAGATCTTGGCAAACAGGCTGGCCGGCGTGGGCACGCCCTCGATCTTGAGCTCGCGCAGCGCACGGCGCACACGGGCCACCGCGGCGGGACGGTCCTGCGCGGTCACCACGAGCTTGCCCATCATCGAATCGAATTTCGGCGAGACGGTGTCGCCCTCCTCCACGCCGGAATCAATGCGGATGCCGGGACCGGACGGCCAGACCACCGTGGTGAGCGTACCGGAGCTCGGCGTGAGATTGGTCGCCGGATCCTCACAGGTGATGCGCAATTCGAAACTGTGGCCGCGCGGCGCCGGGGCCTCGGTCAGCGCACCGCCATCCGCGATCACCAGCTGTTCACGCACCAGATCAAGTCCGGAGACCTCCTCGGAAACCGTATGCTCCACCTGCAACCTCGGATTGACCTCGAGGAAATACACCTTGCCCGCCGGGGTCACCATGAATTCGCAGGTTCCCAGCCCCACATAATCCACCTCTTCGAACAGGTGGCGGGAGTATCCCCGCAACTGCAGCTCCACGTCCCTGCTGACGAACGGGGCCGGGGCCTCTTCGATCAGCTTCTGGTTGCGCCGCTGCACCGTGCAGTCGCGGGTGGAGTACACGGTGAAGTTGCCATGGAAATCACGCCCGGACTGGGTCTCGATATGACGGGCCTTGTCGATGAACTTCTCGATGAAATACTCGCCCAGATCGCCGCCCTGCAATGCGTCGTGATTGAGGTAGAAGCCACGCAGCTCATCGTCGTCGCGCACCACGCTGATGCCGTGGCCGCCGCCGCCGTCGGTTCGCTTCATCATCACCGGATAGCCGTACGTGTGGGCGAAATCAAGCAGCGTGCGCATGTCGGTCACCGGCTCGGCAATGCCCGGCACGCTGGGAACGTGCGCCGCCTTGGCCACTCGTTTCGCGGTGATTTTGTCTCCAAGATCGGTAAGCGCCTGCGGGGCGGGACCCACCCATTTCGCCCCGGCCGCCGTGACCTTGGCGGCGAATCCGGCGACTTCCGACAGGAAACCGTAGCCGGGGTGCACGGCGTCCGCGCCGCTGCGCCGAAGAATGTCGATCAGCAGGTCCTCGTTGAGATACGTGTCGCGATAGGTGTCTCCCGGCAGCAGATACGCCTCGTCGGCCATCTGCACATACTGGCTGTCCCGATCCTGTTCCGCGTAGACGGCCACGGTGGAGATGCCCATCTCCTGGGCCGTGCGCACCACGCGCAACGCGATTTCACCGCGATTGGCAATCAGCAGTTTCTTCATGCGTTCCTTCCATCCGATCCGTATCGTTCAGTCACAGCCCGTTCGTTCGCGCCATCCGGGGCCGCGGCCCGCGGCAGCACTCCGACATCCGCGGTACGAATGGCCTCCACGGCGCCATCGGGCCTTCTCACCATCAGCGCGGCATCCGGGGCAATGGATTCCGCCACTCCGGTGATCGTCGATCCGTCGACCAGCGTCGCCTCAACCGGACGGCCCAGCGTCCAGCACACCGAGGTCAGACGGCGGCGCAGATCCTCGACGGCCTCGGCCGGACTGTTCAGCAGCGCGGCGAATTCCCTGCGCAACGCACCGACGATGGCTTCGCCGAGCCGATCGCGCAACCGCGCGAAATCAGGCAGCGCATCGTACTGCTCCTGCAGTGACGTGGCCTGCGGGGTCGGCAACGCATCGGGGTCGAACAGCAGATTCAGCCCAATGCCGACGATGAAGGCCACGCGGTTCCGGGCAGCGTCGGAGGGTATCCGCACGGCCTCGGTCAGGATGCCGCCGAGTTTGCGTCCTGCCATGAACACGTCATTCGGCCACTTGAGCTCGACGCCATGGGCGGAGTCGTTCGCGACGCGCGCGCCAACGGCCTCCAGCGCCTCGGAAATGCCGGTCTGCGCGGCAAGGCCGGCGGCCATCGTCAGCCAGCCGGATCGTTCCGCGCACACCATGGCGCGCGGCAACGGCATGACGAACGACGCGATGAACGACCGCCCGGGCTCATTCACCCAGCTTCGTCCCAAACGCCCATGACCCGCCGTCTGCATATCGGCGGCCACCATGCCCACCGACGGCTGGCATGCGGAGTCGGCGGATTGCGCGCGCAGCAGCCCGGTGATGAAAGCATCGCCCTCGCGGCACCACTCGCGCAGCACGGCGTTCGTGGAGGTCACGACGCCAAACAGTCGGAAGCCCTCCGCGGCCTCCGCGCTGAGAGGCATGGGCCACCGCGGTTCCGGCGTCGCCTCAGCGGGCAGCGTCGGATTGTGCGCATATCGAGTCATGAGGTCCACGCTATGCGCACGACGACGATGGGCGTATGGACGAGCTCAACAAAAAACATCATCGTGATTTGTGGAAACTCACAAACGCCTTCGTAAGCTACCCGTCCGTAGGATGACGATACGTCCGCAGCCTGGACGCATACGCTTTCCGCACCACACATGCAAGGGGACCCCATGTACGTCGCCAACCAACACAACACAACCACGGCCGCCACGGCCGCATCCTCCGGAGCCGACGACTCCTCGACCCGGCGCCGGCTCGCCGGCGCGGCCCGAGTGCTGCTGTTCGCCGGCCTGATGTGGGGCGCCACGGCCGCCGGTGAGATCCCGATTCCCGGCACGCCCGTACCAATCACCCTGCAGACCTTTGTGGTGATGCTTGCCGCGCTGACACTAACCTGGCGCGAGGGCGCCGCCTCCATGGCCGTCTACCTCGCCGCCGGCGCCGCGGGGCTGCCGGTGTTCGCAGGCGGCGCGTCCACCACGGCGCTGTTCGGCCCCTCAGCCGGTTTTCTCATCGGATTCCTGCCAGGTGTGATCGTCACGGCCCTGCTGCGTGGCGGCCGCAATGCCACAGTCGCATCATGGCTTCGCGCGCTGCGCTCCTTCGCCGCCGCTTTGATCGGCTGCGTCGCGGTGGTGTACGCCATTGGGTTCCTGGTCCAGTCGGCGGTTACGGGGGTTTCCTTCACCGCCGTGGCGACCGCCTCCATGGGTTTTGTGATCGGCGACGTCATCAAGGCCCTTGTCGCCACCGCCTCGGTGATGGGTATCGACAGGCTACGCCGCTGACGAAACGGGTAATCTGAACTACACTATGCTGATGTGAATTCGTGGATACCGTGGACTACCGGCAGCAAATCGGGCGAAGCCGCGCCGGATGCCGTCCGCGCGTCCGCGCCCCCAGCCCCCCGGACCGGCCGCAATCGTCGTTCGACGGGGTTGGAACCCGAGGATCTCGCCCGTGCCTACAGTGCGCACAGGGTCGGGCGCACCACCACGCATCCGCAATTGCCCGACGAGGCCTGGCAGGTGGTCGACAAGGCGGAGCGGCATCTCGACAAGGATCTCGACTGGTATAAGGCGCTCACGCCGGCCGACCGCGATCAGCTCAATCTCATCATCGAAACGGCCGTCTCCGATTTTCTCGCCTGGCTCAACGCCACCGTCTACTCCCCGCTCCACAAAACAAGCACGCCGTCCACGGACCATATCTTCTTCGTCGCACCGCTGGAATTCACCAAATCAATCACCCTCAAGCAGGCGTTGCAGGTCACGCGCCTCATCGTCAGCATTCTCGAGCGCAACGTCGGCAAATTAGCCAGACGCGGCAAAGAGGAAGTCACCCGCAACGCGATGCTGTATTACGCGCGCGAAGTGGCGTTCTCCGCGGCCAACGTGTACGCGTCGTCGGCGGAGGCACGCGGTGATTGGGACGCCCGGCTGGAGGCGCTGGCCATCGAGGATCTGATCGACGGCGTCACCGACCATCATGTCGCCAGCAGACTCAGCATGCTGGGATGGCCCGCGGAATACGACTGCTTCGCCGTGATCGGATCCATCCGGGCCGAAAGCAGCGACGACAACAACGACGGCATCGGCTCGGCGCTCGCGCAGCGACATCTTCGCATGGCCATACGCCAGATGGGAGGCGAATGCGTGATGAGCTATCACGACAACATGATGATCATGCTCATCGACCCGCGAAGCGGCAACACTCCAGAGGGGCTCTGCGACGCGCTGCTCGGCCAATTCGACGATCGGAAGCCGGTATGCCTCGGGCCTCTGCGCCACGGCATCGAGGGGGCGTCCGCCACCATTCGCGCCGCACTCAGCACCATCGCCGTCATTCCGGCCCTCAACGAGATGCATCGCCCGCTGCGGGCCGACGACGCGCTGCCGGAACGCGCGTTATTCGGCGACGAGGATGCCCGCATGGAACTGTACCGCACCGTTTACTGCTCGCTGCGCAACGCGGGTGAGTCGGCGAACGCGCCAAGCGAGCAAGCCGCCGACAATCCGCTGCTTGCCACAGTCGCGACCTTCCTGAGATCCGGCAGTTCGCTGGAGACCACGGCACGCGAACTCAACGTGCATCCCAACACCGTGCGATACCGTTTGAAGCGGTCCGTGGAGCTGACCGGATGGGATCCGCTCACCCCCCGCGAAGCGTATGTGCTCACCACCGCCATCGCCATCGGGCGCGTCATGGATGCGCAATCATCCAACTGAGATTGCCCCAGTAAGGTTGTCCAGATCGCTCTGAACGCTGCTCCATGTTCCCCGCTCCCGCTTGCGACTGCGGAAAACGCAACGATCGCACATCAATGAAAACCATCCGGGGGTTATAGACCAAAATGTGTTTCTGACAGCGAATCATAGGGTTTCACCCATACAACCTGTCACTAACAAGCTTTTCACCCATAGAACCTGTTGGAAAAACGCCAAATTCTATGGGTGAAAGAAATCAGGATCCGGCATATCGATCAATACCAAGCACTCAACACCAAGCAACGAAAAGGACCGACTCCCGCAATGGGAAGCCGGCCCCTTACCGATATGAAAACCTCGAATCAGGCGAGAGTGGCCGGATCAACCGGCACGCCCGGGTTCATCGTGGAGGTGATCGTGGCCTTGGTGATGTAGCGGCCCTTGACGGTGGAGGGCTTCAGACGCTTGACTTCGTCGGCCACGGCCTTGAAGTTCTCGTCCAGAGCCTTCTCGTCGAAGGAGAGCTTGCCGATGAGGAAGCTCAGATTGCCGTTCTTGTCCACACGGAACTCGATCTTGCCGCCCTTGATGTCGGCGACGGCCTTGGCCACATCCATGGTCACGGTGCCGGTCTTCGGGTTCGGCATGAGGCCACGAGGACCAAGCACACGGCCCAGACGGCCGACCTTGCCCATCATGTCCGGAGTGGCGACCACGGCGTCGAAGTCGAGGTAGCCGCCCTGAACCTTGGCGATCAGATCGTCATCGCCGACCTCGTCGGCGCCGGCCTCGAGGGCCTCGGTGGCCTTCGGGCCACGGGCGAACACGAGGACCTTGGCGGTCTTGCCGGTGCCGTGGGGCAGGTTGACCGTGCCGCGCACCAGCTGATCGGCCTTGCGCGGGTCCACGTTCAGACGGTAGACGGCCTCGACGGTCTGGTCGAAGTTGTAGGCCGGGAAGCTCTTGATCAGGGCAATGGCCTCATTGGCGGTGTACAGGTTGTTGCGATCGACCTTTTCGGCGGCCTCGCGGTACTTCTTGGAACGCTGAACCATCAGTCCTTCTCCTCTCAGTCGGTCACCGTAATGCCCATGGAGCGGGCGGTGCCTTCGATGATCTTCATGCCGGCTTCGATATCGCGGGCGGACAGGTCCTCCATCTTGATCTGGGCGATCTCACGGACCTGATCCTTGGTGACGGAGCCAACCTTGTGGGTCAGCGGGTTGTCGGTACCCTTCTGGATACCGGCGGCCTTGAGCAGCAGAGCGGCTGCCGGCGGGGTCTTCAGAATGAAGGTGAAGGAACGATCTTCGTACACGGTGATCTCAACAGGGATCACCTGGCCCATCTTGTCCTTCGTCTGGTCGTTGTAGGCCTTGCAGAAGTCCATGATGTTGACGCCGTGCGAACCCAGCGCAGGGCCCAGCGGCGGGGCCGGGTTGGCCTTGCCAGCCTGAATCTGCAGCTTGATCAGCGCGGAGACTTTCTTCTTGGGAGCCATAGTATGGTTCTTCTTTCTATAACGCGGTGCTGACGGTCGCCGTGCGTTGCCGTTGCCGGCTTACCTGAAACTTGGCCTCCAAGTTCACATGCCTGCGCAACGTTCGCGCGGTCTCCTCCCGCAGCTTATATTGCTGTGCTGTGCTAGCGGGTCTCCCCTCCAGACACAAGCCTTCCTATTGTGCGCGTGCCGCTGGACAACTCCGTCGTGCGACAGCGGACCGCAGGACCGTACCGCCATGCCGTGGGAAACGCTCC
>DBKS01000032.1:43930-44547 GCA_002298605.1 Bifidobacterium sp. UBA744
CGCCATAGCGCATTCCCCCGTCAGTATGAACGATATGTAGTCGATGTAGTCGATCAGTCGAGCTTCTGAACCTGATCGAAGCCCAGCTCCACCGGAGTGTCACGGCCGAAGATGGACACCAGCACAGTGAGCTTCTGCGTGGTGGGTTCCACATCGGAGACCACGGCGGACATCGTGGTGAACGGACCGTCGGTGACGGTGACCTGATCTCCAACCGAGTAGGCAACCTCCACCGTACGCTTCTTGGCGGCGGCGGGCTTGTCACCGGCCTGCTTCAACGCCTCGGAAGCAATCATCGGAGCCATCATCGAGACGACTTCCTTGCGGGACAACGGCGCCGGATCCTTGGTCGGGCCGACGAAGCCGGTGACGCCCTCGGTTTCCCGCACGATACGACGCGCATTCTCATCGGGCCACATGCGAATCAGCACATAACCGGGCACGCGCACGCGGGTGATGACCTTCTTGCCCTTCTCGGTGTGCTTTTCGACCTCTTCCATCGGGACTTCGATCTGGAAGATCTGATCCTCGAGGCCGAAGCTGGCGATACGGGACTCGACGTTGGCCTTCACGCGCTTCTCATAGCCGGAGTAGGTGTGCAGCACATACCATTTGCC
>DBKS01000034.1:0-10991 GCA_002298605.1 Bifidobacterium sp. UBA744
CACTTTCCTCGATCTCATCGCCGACGAGGTGAGCGAGGTGATCGTCAACGGAACGAGCATCGACGTCGCCGACGCGTTCGTCGACAACCGCATCGAACTGAGGGGACTGCACGAGCGCAACACCGTTACGGTGAAGGCCACGTGCCGGTACTCGAATACCGGCGAGGGCCTGCACCGTTCGGTGGACCCCTCCGACGGCAATGTGTACCTGTACTCCCAGTTCGAAGTGCCGGACGCCCGACGCGTGTACGCCGTGTTCGACCAGCCCGATCTGAAGGCCGTGTTCGATTTCGAGGTGCTGGCGGCACGGTCCTGGATCGTGCTGAGCAACATGCCGGCGGCCTCCGTGACGGATGACGACACCGTCACCGAAGCCGGCACTCTGGGCGAGCACGAGCCTGAGACCTCGCGCCGCTGGGTGTTCGAATCCACGCCCACCATGAGCTCCTATCTGACCGCCATCTGCGCCGGCCCGTATGCCGAGTGGCATACCGAATACGCCAATGAGGACGGTCGTGTCGTCCCGATGGGCATGTTCTGCCGTCAGGCGCTCGCCGACGCGTTTTCGAAGGACGTCGGCTACCTGTTCGACGTGACCAAGAAGGGCTTCGCCTTCTACGCCAAAACGTGGGGCGTGCCGTATCCGTATGCCAAATACGACCAGATCTATGTGCCCGAGTACAACGCCGGCGCCATGGAGAACATCGGCATGGTCACCATCCGCGACCAGTATGTCTTCGATTCCAAGGTGACCGATGCGCTGGCCGAGCGCCGCGTGGTCACCGTGCTGCACGAGCTCGCCCACATGTGGTTCGGCGATCTGGTGACGATGAAGTGGTGGAATGATCTGTGGCTCAACGAATCCTTCGCCGAGTTCACCTCCACGCTCGCCACCGCCGAGGCCACCGAATGGCACGACGCCTGGGCCACGTTCTGCTCCGGCGAAAAAAGCTGGGCGCTGCGTCAGGACCAGTTGCCCACCACCCATCCGATCGTGGCGCCGATCAACGACCTCAACGACACCTACGTCAATTTCGACGGCATCACCTATGCCAAGGGCGCCTCGGTGCTCAAGCAGCTGGTGGCGTATGTGGGTCGCGAGAAGTTCTTCGAGGGCATCCACAACTATCTCGACAAGCATGCGTATGCCAACGCCACGCTGGCGGATCTGCTCGCCGAGCTCGAACGGACTTCCGGCCGCGATCTGAAGGCCTGGAGCGCCCAGTGGCTGGAAACCTCCGGCATCAACACCATCGCTCCGGAGCTTGAGCTGGATGAAAGCGACGCAACCATCGAATCCCTGAAACTCGTGCAAACCGCGTCCGCCGACCATCCGGTGCTGCGCCCGCATCGCCTGGCGCTGGGCTTCTATAACGAGGATCCCGACACCGGCAGGATCGTGCGCACCGACCGCATAGAACTGGATGTCGACGGTGCGGTGACCGAGGTACCGGAAGCCGCCGGCAAGCCGCGTCCGGCACTGCTGCTCATCAACGACGACGATCTGACCTACACGAAGATCCGGTTCGACGAGGACAGCCAGGAGTTCGCCGCCCGCAATCTGGGCCGTTTCGATGATGCGCTCGCCCGCGCCGTGATCTGGCTGGGGTTCTGGGACATGACCCGTGACGGCGAATTCCCGGCGGAGCGTTTCGTGGCCATGACCCTTGATCTTTTGGCTCACGAAACGGAGTCCACCACGTTCCGCTATGCGCTGGCCTGCATGTCGACCGCGGCCCATCATTATGTGGCGCCGTCGCGCCGCGATGTGACGCTGTCCACTGTGGCGACCAGGTTGTGGGAGCTGGCCGCACAGGCCGAACCGGGATCCGACCAGCAGTTCCAGCTCGTGACCGCGTATCTCGGCTATGGAACGGAGGAGGACGAGGTCTTCGCCCATCATGCCGAGGGCCTGCTGGATGGCTTCGTGCGCTTCAAGGGTTTGGACGTCGACAATAACTTCAGATGGACGATCATCCAGTCCCTGACCGGCACGAACAACATGGACGACGACCAGGTGGAGGAGGAACTCTCGAAGCGGGAAACCACCGAAAACCGGGAGTTCGCCCTGGGCGCCCGCGCCGCCCGCGCCACCGCCGAGGCCAAGAGCTGGGCATGGGATGAGGCCCTGCACAATGCGGAGCTGACCAACATGCAGCTGGAGGCCGTGGCCCGCGGCTTCGCCGCCACCCCGCGTCCGGATCTGGCCGAACCTTACGCCGAGCGGTATTTCCAGGCCATTGACTGGATCTGGAAGAACAAGACCTATCACATGGCGGAGGCCCTGCTCAACGGGCTGTATCCGATCTATGCGAACCCCGAGACGCTGACCTCGTTGGGCGATGCGTGGCTTGACGGCCATCAGGACACCGATCGCGCGCTGCGTCGCATGGTGATCGAGAACGTGGCCGGTTCGCGCCGCACCCTGAAGGTCCGCACATATAACGAGCGGTTCGCCTGATCGGCGCGTTGCCGTGGCTTCGCGGCCTCGGTGACTCCCATTCCCTGATAATGATGATGACGCCGTCCATCCCGCCGGATTGGGCGGCGTCATCGTATGGGAAATGAGGAAAAACATAGGGGGTTGCCGGCGATGGGCGTGGTTTTCGCCGGCCGGTGAGTACGATGGGGTTCGGTTATTGGAGGACGGCTGTGGTCGGTCCATGTGACGAGGAATGAGGTTTACCAATGCCCAATATGTTTGGCACTGATGGCGTGCGCGGTTTGGCGAATCGAGATTTGACGGCGCGATTGGCGCTTGACCTGGGTGATGCGGCGGTGCGCGTGCTTGGGGATTCCAATGTCAAGGGCGATCAGCCCGGCAGCCGGCGTCGCGCCCTGGTGGGACGCGATACGCGCGTGTCCGGCGATTTTCTGGCCGCGGCGCTGTCTGCGGGCATGTCGGCCGGCGGCTTTGACGTGATTGACGCCGGCATCATCCCGACCCCGGGCGTCGCCTATCTGACCTCGGTGCTCAATGTGGAGATGGGCGCCGTGATCTCTGCCTCCCACAATCCCATGCCGGACAACGGCATCAAGTTTTTTGCGCGCGGTGGATTCAAACTGCCGGACGCCAAGGAAGACGAGATCGAAGCGGTGCTGGGCAAGGACTGGCAGCGTCCGACCGGCGCCGGCGTGGGACGTGTCAGCCACGACACTGTCACCGCCACCAACCTGTATATCGACCATTTGGTGAGCACCATCGCCCCGCTGGGCGTCGACAAGGTGCAGCCCACGCCGCTGAAGGGTCTGAAGATCGTGGCCGACTGCGCCAATGGCGCCACGTCGGTGGTGGCTCCGGAGGCATTGCGTCGGGCCGGCGCCGACGTGATTGTTATCAACGCGTCCCCGGATGGCTACAACATCAACAAGCATGCCGGTTCCACGCATCCCGAGCAGCTGCAGGCCATGGTGAAGGCGTCGGATGCCGTGATGGGCGTGGCCTTCGACGGCGATGCGGATCGATGCCTCGCCGTGGACGAGGACGGCACTCTGGTGAACGGCGACCAGATCATGGGCATTCTGGCCCGTGCCAAGAAGCGCGAGGGCAAGCTGAACCACGACACGTTGGTGGTGACCGTGATGAGCAACCTCGGGCTCAAGCTGGCTCTGAAAGACATGGGCATTGCCACGGTTCAGACCAATGTGGGCGACCGTTATGTGCTGGAGGAGATGCTGCGGGGTGGTTATTCACTGGGCGGCGAGCAGTCCGGGCATGTGATCAACCGCGAATTCGCCACCACCGGCGACGGCACGCTGACGGCGCTGACATTGGCCAACGAGGTGATGAAGTCCGGCAAGAGCCTCAAGGAGCTGGCGGCCGATTTCCCGCAGCTGCCGCAGCAGCTGGTGAACGTGCCGAACGTCGACAAGATGGCCGCGACGACGAACGCCGCGGTGCAGTCCGCCGTGAAGCGCGAGGAGAAGCTGCTGGGCGATACCGGCCGCGTCCTGCTGCGTCCGTCCGGCACCGAGCCGCTGGTCCGCGTGATGGCCGAGGCCTCCACCCAGGAGCAGGCCGACGAGGTGTGCTCCCGTCTGGCCCAGGTGGTGGCCGACGAGCTGGCCATCTAACGCTTCGTCTGGCGTCGGATCTTCCGGTATGCTGGGGTTCCGGTATGCATGCCGGAAGATCCTGTGTCCGGTTGTCGTAAGCGAAGCGGAGTCAATGCATCATGTTTGGTAAAAACGCCAAAATCAACATCGCCTATAACAATTACATCGAGCAGCTGCTCAAGGAGGGCGGCAAGGAGAAGATCCTGCCGATCGTGCAGGCCGGTGAGCCGGTGCTGCGTCGGACCTGCATCCCGTACCGGGGGCAGTTGCGCAAGGGCACGTTGAACAAGCTCATCGACGTGATGCATACCACGATGCTCGAAGCGCCGGGCGTCGGTCTGGCCGGCCCCCAGATCGGCCTGAATCTTGCGATCGCCGTGGTCGAGGACCATGTGCGCGACGACGAGGACGATCCGCGCGAGATCGCGGAGTTCCCCTTCCATGTGATTCTCAACCCCGCATACGAGCCGGTTGGGGACGAAACCCGCAGTTTCTTTGAGGGATGTCTGAGCTTCTCGGGATATCAGGCGGTGCGTCGCCGCTGGCTGGACATCACGGCCGAATGGGATGACGAGCATGGCCAGCATCATAAGGAGCGGCTGCACGGATGGCCAGCCCGCATCTTCCAGCATGAAACCGACCATTTAAGCGGCGAATTGTATATTGATCGCGCCGAGATCCGCTCACTGACCACCGACGAGAACCTTGAGGATTTCTGGTGCGAGGATCCGGTGCCCGCGGCGGCAGCCTCCGAACTGGGGTTTTCGCTATGAAGCGTGGAGCTCGATTCGGCGGGAACCGGTGCGCTGCCGCTTGTGACGAGGCGTGATAAGCTGTCGAATCATGATCAACCTGCGATCCCATACCACGCGACTCGGCGTGCTCGACATTGGCTCCAACACCGTGCATATGCTCATTGTGGACGCCGCTCCCGGTGCTCGACCCGAGCCCGAGGCGTCCACCAAAACCACGGTCCGTTTGATGAAGTACCTCAAGGACGATGGCAGCATCAAGAAATCCGGCGTGGAGGCGATTCTCGATGCAGTGGATCAGTGCATGAAGCTTGCCGAGGAATACGACATCACGCAGCTGCTGGCCATGGCCACATCCGCGCTGCGCGAGGCGCCGAACGGCAACAAGATCCTGCACAAGATCGAGGAGCATATCGGCCAGGGCGTCACGGTGCTCTCCGGCACCGACGAGGCCCGCCTGACCTTCCTTGCGGCTCGTCGGTGGTACGGCTGGGATGCCGGGCGCCTGCTGGTGCTGGACATCGGCGGCGGTTCCCTCGAGGTGGCCATGGGGTCCGACGAGGAGCCGACGGTGGCGCTGTCGGCGGCGGCGGGCGCCGGGCGCGTTACGTCGAAGTTCCTGCCCGAGGGCACCGCCACGGTCGACGAGCTGGAGGATGTGCGCCAGCACGTGCGCAAGATCCTCGAGCCGATGGTCAAGGCGTTCCCCAAGTCCAAGATGCCGAACCATGCGGTCGGTACTTCGAAGACCTTCCGTTCGCTGGCCCGCCTGTGCGGCGCGGTGATGCGCTCGCCGGGCCGCGAGGATTCGTGGATCATGACCCGTGAGCAGCTTGAGGATTGGATTCCGCGTCTGGCCGCCATCGAGCCGGAGCAGCGCGTGGCGCTTCCGGGCATCACGCCCGAACGGACCATGCAGATTGTGGGCGGCGGCATTGTGGCCGACGAGATCATGAAGGCGCTTAATGTGCAGGAGGTGGAGATCTGCCCGTGGGCGTTGCGTGAAGGCGCAATTCTGCGTTGGCTTGACCAGTTCGGCCGCACACGTCTGGGCTTCTGATGGTCGGCCGCATCGGGTGATCGGCTCAGTCGATTGCCGCTGGATTTGCGAATGGGGTTCTCGCCGTCCAGGGCGAGAATCCCATTCAATTGCGCGTTGTGGTATGCGTGCGCGGATGCCGTTCTGATCAGGCGTTTCGGCCGTAGGCCTCCAGCTGTACCAGTGCGGCCCATGGCGACGGATCGTCGGATTTGACGAGCTTGCCCACCTTCACCCAGGTGACGCCGTTAGCCTCGCCGGCATCGAGGCTGAAGCGGTGAGGCTGATCGGATTTCTCCATATGGACGGTTTTGGAGGTGCCGTCGGAGAAGCTGATCGTCACCTGCGTCCACCAGTTGTCGTGGGGGAAGTCGGAGCGGGTGACCAATACGATCTCGTCGAGATCGACGGGACGGCCGAATTCCACGGTGATTTCGGCGTCGTCGCGGTTGTCGTTGCCCCAGGTGGCGTACGGCCATTCACCGTGCAGGGTATTGGCGGTGATGCCGTCGATGACGTTGCGGGCGAAGAACACCGGTTCCATGCGGGTTTCGGCATTGGCGCGCGCGTGCGGGAACACGTCGGGCTCGTCGTGCTGGTCGATGGGGTTCAGCGCGAGGTTGCGCGTGGCGCCGATCTCATCGGCGGTGGCGGCTCTCAGCGAGGTCAGATGCAGGTTGCCGGTGAAGGATTTCGGATTGTACGGCACTTTCGCGGCGCCAAAGGGGACCGTGAAGGTGAATGCCTCACCGGTCAGATAGACCAGGCTTTCGTCGATCGCGTCGTCGACGCGGACCATGTAGTAGCCGGGGGTCGGGACCGTGAAACGAATGCGATCGCCCGGCGTGTAGTTCCCGCGGTATACCAGTGTCGCGCGTTCGGCGGCTTCAGTGGAGTCCAGCTCCTTGCCGGAGCCGTTCTCCACGCTGATCTTCAACGTCATTGTCGATTCCTTTCTTGGACGAACGGGTGTGGTCCCGTTCACGGACGGTTCCATCATAGAAGAAGCTTCGTTCCATGAGGGGATGTCGTCTGAAAAGTAGCCGGGGATGTCGCCGGGGAATTATCATTGGCGGTGGCGTCGGTTGTGCGGTGCGCACCGGCGGTGTATCGGAGAGTCGAACCATATCGGCTGGCATGGAAGACAAGGAGCGGTGATGGCGACGGAGGACGAACGGAGTGCCCGCCCGGGCGGCGGCGAACTGGCCGGAGTGACGATCAGACGTGCCGGGGACGGGGACATTCCCCAGATCGACCGGCTGTTGCGCCAGGTGCTTGAGGTGCATCACGCCGGCCGTCCGGATCTGTTCAGGGGTGGGGTGAAGAAGTACACGGATGGCGAATTGGAGGGCATCCTCTCCAGCGACGACACCCCTGTGTTCGTGGCGGTCCGCCCGCGCGGCGCCGAAGACGGCGTCGGGGAGACGGGCGCGGATCAGGTGCTGGGCTACGCCTTCTGCGTGTTCCAGCGGCATCCCGACAGCCACATCCTCACCGATGTCACCACCTTGTACATCGATGATCTATGCGTCGACGAGCGCTCGCGCGGCATGCACGTCGGCAGTGCGCTGTACCGCTTTGTCGTGGACTATGCGCGCGGGTGCGGTTGCCATAACGTCACCCTCAACGTGTGGTCCTGCAATCCTTCCGCCATGGCCTTCTATGAGCGTATGGGGCTCAAGCCCTATCGCATCGGCATGGAGCGGGTGCTGGAGTCGTAAGGTCGAGCGGGTGTCGACGCGCCTGGTGATCGTGTACAATAGGGCGTCGTTGCCCCGGTAGCTCAGGGGATAGAGCACCGCTCTCCTAAAGCGGGTGTCGTGCGTTCGAATCGCATCCGGGGCACTTGATGACAGCTGGCCGACCAGGTATGCGGCCATGGATTCGTGGCCGCCGTCGTTGCGGCGGATAGGTGATTGGCGATGCGTGTGATGCGCAGGATATTGGGGATTGCTGGCGTATTGCTGACGATGGCGTGCGTCGCGGCCGTTGTCGCGAGACTTGCGCCGTCCGATGTGTCCGCCATGCCGTATCTGCCGATTGCAGTGTCCGTCATGCCGTGGTTCGTGGTGGTGTCGGCGCTTGCGACGGTGCTGACATTGGCGGGTCGGCGGTGGCTGTCGGCGTTGGTCGCCCTGCTGTGCCTGGTGGTTCAGGTGTGGTGGCAGCTGCCGTTCTATCGGGATGGTGATTCGCTGCCCGCGGATGCCACGCGTGCGATCGCCACGGCGCATCCCAATCCCATTGACGGCTACGCCCGGGTGATGACTCTGAATGTCTATAAGGGGGCGGCCGATCCCGAGGCCATCGTCGACACCGTGAGTCGGGAACGCGTCGAGGTGCTGGCGCTGCAGGAGACCACCGATGACTTCGTCGGCAGGCTGGAGTCGGCCGGCATTGGCAGGTATCTGCCGTACAGCACCGTTTCGTCGTCGGATGGGGTGTACGGCAACGGGTTGTGGTCGGTGACCTCGCTGCAGGATCCGGTGGAGGACGAGGTTGGCTCCAGTGCGTCGTTCATGCCGGGCGCCACGGTTGCCTTCGACGATGGCGCGACCCCGGTTCGGTTCGTGTCGGTGCATACCACGTCGCCGGTGCCTGGGTATTGGCGGCAGTGGAAGCGTTCGCTCGACGAGTTGGGCATGATGCGCTCGCATGATGGATATCGCTACGTGTTCATGGGTGATTTCAACGCCACGTACGATCATGCGCCGTTCCGCGATTTTCTCGGATCGCGCTTTCGCGACGCGGCTCGGCTGTCCGCGCGAGGATTGACGTTCACGTGGCCGGCCAATCGTTCCGGTGTGCCGCGATTCGCCGCCATCGACCATATTGTGGTGGATCAGGGGATGCGTGCGGGCAGGGTGTCGGTGGTGCCGATCGCAGGTTCGGATCATGCGGCGCTGCTGGCGACGATCGCGGTGTCGTAGGGTATTTCGTTGGCCCGTGCACGGAGGCCGCGATCGCCCGTTATGCTGTGGGTGAAATCGACGTCTGGTCGGTTGGGTGCGGACTAATACGGGAGGTGTCAAGAGGCTCGAGAGGTTCGAGGCCTCGAGAAGTGATTGGAGTTCTCATGGACGAGAAGCAGCTGGTTAACGAGCTGAATAAGGCGCAGACAGTCAATGACGTGCTGGCGATTGCCGAGCAGGCGGGCAAGCCGCTGACGTATGAGCAGGCGGACAAGGTGTTCGGTCATGTGCTGCAGAGCAAGTCCGACACCGCCCAGCTGGATGGCAATACGCTGCCGGCGTTCGCCAAGGAGTACTTCGGTATCTGATCGCGGCGAATCGATACCGCTTCACTACCCAACGGGTCCGATGGAATGCACCATCGGACCCGTTGGTATTTTTTGGGGAGGGAGGCAGGGACGTCGGGGGAGTCGGGGACGCCTACTGAAGATTGTCCTGCGTCCCGGCGGTCGCCTGATTGGCCTGCTGTTCCGCCTGCGCTGCGTCAAGCTTGGCGCGCACCTCGTCAAGGAGGCTTTGCGCGCGCTTGGCGAGTGCCTCGCCGAGTTCCCACTGGCGCATTGACTGGTCAAGGTCGAGTCCGCCGGTTTCCAGCGACTGCACGGCTTTGATGAGCTCGTCGCGGGCCTGCTCGTATGGCATGCTGGCGATGGTCTCGCGTTCCTTGTCCGTCAGGCTGGATGCCGTGGAGGCCGTTGCCTGGGTGTCGGTCGTTTCGGTCATTGATGGTCCTTTCATGAGATTGGTTTCGACGTTGCTGATGCGCCTGGCTGGGGGCTGTTGCCTCGATGGTCGCCGGCGGGGGGCTGGCTATCGTCCGTCCGCCGTGGCGGTGAGCCGTCCATGGCGCAGGGTCAGGGTGAGGCGGTCGCCCCCGCGGACGTCCTCGGCGTTGGTGAGCACATGTCCGTCGACGTTCTGCACCACGGCGTAACCGCGGTCGAGTGTGGATTGCGGGCTCAAGGCGGTCAGGGAGGCGTGGCGTTTCTCGATGGTCATCGTTTCGTAGTCGACGATGCGGCGCAATGCGATGTCCATGCGCTGGCGTGCGTCGTCGATGCCGCGCTGATGCGGTTCGAGCATGGTCAGCGGCTTGGTCAGGCTCGGACGGTTCGCATAGCCTTCGATCAGCCGCCGCTCATTCGAGATCCGCGCGTCGATGCGCATGCGTATCTGCTGGCGTGCCGAATCGATGAGCTGCAGCTGCTCGAAGACGTCCGGCACCACGCGTTTGGCCGCGTCGGTGGGGGTGGAGGCGCGCAAGTCGGCCGCCAGGTCGATCAGCGTCCAATCGTCCTCGTGGCCGATGGCGGTGACGATCGGGGTTTTGCAGGCTGCGGTGGCCCGTACCACGCCCTCGTCGGAGAAGCCCATCAGGTCTTCGAAACTGCCGCCGCCTCGCGCCACGATGATCACGTCGACATCCGGATTCGCATCCAGCGAGCGGATCGCGGCGATCACATCGCCGGGGCACTGTTCGCCCTGCACGTGGACGTGGACGACATTGAAGCGGGTGACGGGCCAGCGCAGGCGGACGTTGGTGATCACATCGCCTTCCGCGCGCGCCTGGGGGGCGCACACCAGGCCGATGCAGTGGGGGAATTCCGGCAGCGGTATCTTGTTCTCCGCGTCGAAGAGCCCCTCGCCCTTGAGTTGCTTGCGCAGCGCCTCGATCTGGGCTTTGAGGCTGCCGCCCGCACCCACGCGCACAATCGCGTCGCCGCGCAGCGACAGGGAGGTGCGTTTCATCCAGAGATTCGGCCTGCCGTGGATGGTCACGCGGTCGCCTTGTGCGAATCCCGCGGCGTCGGCGGCGAAACGTCCGAAGCCGTTGACCTCCATGGCCACGTCCTCCACGTCGTCTCGCAGCGTGATGTAGACGGAACCCGCCCTGCGGGAATTGATCTGCGTGATCTGTCCGGTGACCCATACGCTCGGCCACTTCTCCACGGCGGTGTAGAACTTGCGGCTCAGGAGCGCCACGGGCCACGGTTTCTCCACTGTGGTGTCGCGGGCGAATCGCGGCGGTTCGGCGACCGCGTCCGGCGTATTGGCGTTCGGCGTTCCCAAGGGCATGGTGTGAGTCATGCCCCTTACTTTCGTCCCCTCGTGCGACATATGGCAGCCCCGTGCGTGGGGCCGGGGGGGTGCCGTACGCACGCGGGACGCACG
>DBKS01000034.1:11037-20346 GCA_002298605.1 Bifidobacterium sp. UBA744
GCGGCAGGTGTGACGACACTCACAGAACGCTACGGACGACGCGCCCGGGCCGATGGCCGCAGTGCCGTGATTATCGGCGGAATGTCGCCAAAACCACAACTCCTAGTGATAATGACGACATGATGTAACTAGATATTGGGGTGTGGATGTCGTACATTTTCTATAGCAGTTAACTTACACGAATGTTGTTTGGCTCGCCTGAGGATGGCGAACCGCCAAGAGAGGGACCCATGCAGACCAATGTGCTTACCGAAACGCGGCCTGAAGCCGGCGCCGCCACATCCACCGTGCTTGTCGAGAAGCGCGATGGACGCGTGGTCGACTTCGATCCGATCAACATCATCTCGGCGGTGAAGGCGGCTTTCGGCGACTTGAACAAGCAGATCGGCCCGGAGGAGGACGCGATGATCCGCGGCTTCGCCGACAGGGTCGAGGGCGAGATCAGGGAGCGGTACAACGGTCCGGCCAAGATCGAGGACATCCAGAATCTGGTCGAGCACGCGCTGATCGACGCCCATCTGTACGACGTGGCCCGTGCCTACACCAACTACCGTCTCGACAAGGACATCCAGCGCGCCAAGGCCACCGACGTGAACGAGGCGGTGTCCCGCTTCATCAACCAGGACCCGACGCTGATTCACGAGAACGCCAACAAGGATGCCAACGTGTACGCCACCCAGCGTGATCTGCTGGCCGGCGCCGTTTCCAAGGCGGCTGCGTTCAACATGTTGCCTCCGGCCGTGGCGAACGCCCATATGAAGGGCGACATCCATTTCCACGACGCCGATTACTCCCCGTTCACCGCGCAGTCAAACTGCTCCCTGCCGAACTTCTGGGACATGCTGGCCAACGGCTTCACGCTGGGCAACGCCCCGATGGCCTCTCCCAAGTCCATCGCGATCGCGGCCACGCAGATCACCCAGATCATGAAGGATGTGGCCTCCAGCCAGTACGGCGGCCAGACAGCCAACCGTGCCGACGAGCATCTCGCCGTCTACGCCAGGAAGGATTACGAGAAGTTCCTCGCCGAGGCCCGCGAGAACATCCCCGACGGCATGCCGGTTGAATTCGCCCGTCGCCAGGTTGCGAACGCCAAGCGCAACGAGCCCGCCAAACTGCACTTCGGCTCCCGCAAGCCGTTGCCCATGGACACCCCGTTCCATGGCGATGTCGACGAACTTGAGCAGGAGCGCGAGATCCTCGCCAAGATCCGCACCCGCAAGGCCATTTACGACGCCATGCAGACGATGGAATACCAGATCAACTCCAACCGCGTCTCCAACGGTCAGACCCCGTTCGTCACCGTGGGCTTCGGTCTCGGCACCGATTGGTTTGCGCGTGAGATCCAGCGCGCGATCCTGCTGAACCGCATCCGCGGCCTGGGCAAGGAGCATCACACCGCGATCTTCCCGAAGCTGGTGTTCACCATCAAGCATGGCGTGAACGCCGATCCGGGCGACCCGAACTATGACCTCAAGCAGCTGGCGCTCGAATCCTCCACCAAGCGCATGTATCCGGATGTGGTGTTCTACGAGAACATCGTCAAGATCACCGGCTCCTTCAAGGCGCCGATGGGCTGCCGTTCCTTCCTGCAGGGCTGGACCAACCCGGAAACCGGCAAGGACGAGGAAGACGGCCGCATGAACCTCGGCGTCGTCTCCGTGAACATACCGCGCATCGCATTGGAGTCCCACGGAGACAAACCCCGCTTCTGGAAGCTGTTCAGTGAGCGGATGGAGGTTGCCCACCAGGCGCTGCAGTTCCGCATCATGCGCTGCAAGGAAGCCACTCCGGTGAACGCCCCGACGCTGTTCCGCTTCGGCGCATTCGGACGGTTGGGCGCCAACGAGAGCGTCGACAAGCTCTTCAGGAACGAGCGCGCCACCGTGTCGCTGGGTTACATCGGCCTGGCCGAGGCGACCAGCGTGTTCTACGGCAAGAACTGGATCCGCGATCACGGCTGGGATCCGGAGGGCAAGGAATTCGCGCTGTCCATTGTCAAGCGCATGTCCGAACTGTGCCGTCAGTGGAGCAAGGCGGAGGGCTATCACTATTCCGTGTACTCCACGCCGGCCGAGTCGCTGACCGATCGTTTCAATCGCATGGATCGCGAGAAGTTCGGGCGTGTGGAGGGCGTGACCGACCATGACTTCTACACCAATTCCTTCCACTACCCGGTGTGGCTGCAGCCCACCCCGATGGAGAAGCTCAACTACGAGAAGGACTTCCCCTACTACGCCTCCGGCGGCTTCATCAACTACTGCGAGTACCCGTGCCTGCAGGACAACCCGAAGGCGCTCGAGGCGGTGTGGGATTACGCGTACCACATCGGCATCGGCTACCTCGGCACGAACACCCCGATCGACCACTGCTTCGTCTGCGGCTTCCAGGGTGATTTCGAACCGACCGACGAGGGCTTCAAATGCCCGGAGTGCGGCAACAGCGATCCCGACAAGTGCAACGTGACCAAACGAACCTGCGGCTACCTCGGCAATCCGGTGCAGCGCCCGATGGTCCATGGCCGTCACGAGGAAATCTCGCATCGTGTGAAGCATATGGCCGGTGAAACCGGTCGTGTGACGCTGTCCGATGGCGAGACCCGCGAATGGTTCGAAGACACCAAGTGACGCGGGTCTGACTAGTCCGCTCAACAGCGAGGTGACGTGCCCCTTCCGATCGATGTGATCGAAGGGGCATATCCTTTTCTTGGGACTGGCTTCGTAGGCGGCTGGATTTGATGCCCGGGCGCGTCGGTTGGAGTTGGGCGTGAGACGGATAGCGGGAATTGGGAATGAGGGCAAGGAGACGGTGATGGCGGATTTTTCGCTGGTAGACAGCCCGGAGGCGCGTGATGCCGCAGTCCGGCGTGAGACGAAGATGGCAAAGCGTCACGATTTCGCCCCCGACGAATCCGATCGCGGTCCTTCGGTGCCTTCGAATGGGCTTGCCAATGACCCAAGAGCCGGACAGTGGGATGGTCGGCGCATGTCCAAGCGTATGATCGCCGACTATAAGACCTTCATCGTCACCGATGGCGAAGGCGTGCGCAATTCCCTGTATGTGTCGGGATGCCCGTTCCATTGCGTAGGATGCTTCAACTCCTCCATCTGGGATTTCCAGGCCGGCCACGAATACACGCAGGCGCTCGAAGATCGCATTATCGAGGATCTGAAGGCCTCATGGGTGCAGGGCATTACCTTCTTGGGCGGAGAGCCGTTGCTCGCCACGCCCGTGCTGCTGCCGTTGGCGCGCCGCATTCGCGCTGAATTCGGCCACACCAAGGACATCTGGGCATGGACCGGCTATACGTGGGAGGAATTGATGCGCCCCGGTGAGACGCAGGACAAGCTTGAGCTGCTGGAGTTCATCGACGTGTTGGTTGACGGCCGCTATCTGAAGAACCAGAAGGATTCCCTGCTGCAATTCCGCGGCTCCAAAAATCAGCGGATTCTGGACGTGCCGGCATCGTTGCGCGCCGGCAAGCCGGTGATCTGGCCCAGACTGCATGATCAGGAACGATTCATTCCGGAGACCTACCTGAAAGATCGCGAATCCCAAGAAGGCTCTCAAGCTTCCTGAGTGGGGAACGCGATTGACCTGGATCTTTTTGCGTGAGATTCGTACAAAAAGTCAGTTGTATCAAAAATCGCGCAAAATGTGATTATGTGACTTATTGATACCGCGGCGTCTTGATGCAAAATGCCGCTTGTCTCAGAGATCAAGCAAGCGGCGTCCCCGTATTTGCGGCTGGAGATGCGCCTTTCTCCGGGTTCCATTCAATTGTCACTTGGCTTTGGCGGCTTGGGAGTCGATCCAATTCTGAACGGCGGTGACGGCTTCGTCGAGGGTGACCTTGGCTGCCTTGAATAGTTTGGTGTCGGTGATGCCCGAGTTGTCGATAAGCTTTTGCGCTGCGTCGATGGAAGCGGTGAGTGTGTCTTTGACGAGCTGCCCGGTTCCGCTGCTGACGAGGCTGCCGCTGAGCTGGTTGAGTAGCGCGCGTGCGGCGTTCAACGAATCCTCAAGATCTTGGCGCGCATCGTCGAGTGCATGGCCGTCATTGCCATTCGGCGTCGTTCCCGATTGAGATTCCGGGTCGGGTTGCGCATTCGAGTTCGGACTTGCGCTATTTGCGGTGCCGGGGGAGAGAGAATTCAGCAGGGCTTCCAGATCGTCGCCGGCATGCGACTTGATTTCGGCGTTGATCTTGTCCACTGATGTGTTCAGCGAATCGGTGGCGGAACGGATGGTGTCGGTCGCGATATTGAGCTGCGTTGGCATGGCATTGGCGGCGCACGCCTTGTCGGTGAGCGTGCCTTCGGCGGCGTCCATCGCGTCGGCGAAAGCGTCCATCACCTTGTCTACGCCGAGCAGCCTGCGAACGAGCTGCTCGCTTTCGGATGCGTTGTTGGTGGTGTCGAGCAGATTCTTGCGGGCGGTGCTGAATTCGGTCATGGCGGATCGGCAATTGGCCAATGCCGTTTGCTGGGCGTTGCGATATATCAGCAGGCCTCCGCCTCCCGCGATCAGCACCACTGCCACCACGATCGCCATCACAATCGGCCAGCGCTTGCGGTGAGGAGCATTGGGCATTGGCTGTGTCATTTGCGTCGTCTGCGTCGGCACACCCTCGGCGATCTCCGAATTGACCGGTATCTGCTGCGTTGTCTGGTCGTCCATATTCGTCCCTTTCGGTCTCTAGGTCAATGATATGGCCCGCTTGGTTTGGTTCGGCTTCGCTTCGTCCGGACTAGACGCTCGTGTGGAATGGGGAAGGGGCTTCCAAGCGTCCCGAATTTGAGAAGCCCCATGCCTATTTCCCAGATTCGTCCCGCTAATTCCCTGTTAGCGTCTCGAATTTGGGAAACGGGTGGTATTTTCCCCAAGTTTGTGCCGCATATTCCCTGTTGGAGGGGCGAATTTGGGAAACAGGCGGCGTTTGTCCATTAACTATGTGGTGCAATCGTGAGATGGAAAAGGAGCCATATGATTCCAGAGCAATATGAATCTCAGCGCGTGGGGCTTAACGGTTACCGTGTACTTAACTTGGATTTGGACGGTGTGTGCGCTGATTACATGGGCGGTCTTCGTGACTTCCTTGTTCGTCACGACCGCATGGATCCCTCTATCAGACCGTCAAACGACTCGTATGCGCTCTATGAAAACGAAGGTTGGCCCTTCTCTTCCTCCGCCGAATACATTGCCGCTCATAAGGCCGCAGAAGCCGAACACCTGTATGCGACTATGCGTCCGCTTCCGGGTGTTTCCGAAGCCATGAAGGCGCTTGCTGACGAGCATGTGTACATCCGCATCGTCACCCATCGCCTGTTTGTATCTGGTCAGCACCGCATGGTTGTCGCCGACACCGCCCAGTGGCTTGACGACAACGACATTCCATACATGTCGCTGTGCTTCACCGGTCTTAAGGATAGTGTGCAGGCCACGCTCCATATCGACGATTCGCCGTCGAATATCGAATCGCTTCGCGCCGTCGGACAGCATGTCGTCATTTTCGATCAGCCGTATAACCGGCATCTTCCGGGCCCCCGCATTGCATGCTGGAATGACGAATCCGTGTCTCGTTTGCTCTCGTGGTTCGAGCGTTGGCCCGAAGAGTGAAATAGAATCGCTATTGGTTTGTTCGGAGTTTTGTAAGTTGAGGGAAAGGGACAACAATATGGCTGCAACCGTTCGCTACGGTGGATATAAGGATTATCCTTCTGCGCTCCATGCCGCGTATGAGCATTTTGATAAAGAGTCTCATAGTTATGCCGTCGCTGAAGACTTCTCTTCCGTGTCTATTGCCGAAATCGAATCCAACGAGAGCCTCCTGCGTTTCTTGCGGGATTATTATCTCCGCAAGCATGGAAAGGGTTGTACGGAGGCCGCCCTTTTCCGTGCCCTCGCCGATCGCAATCGCTCCATGATTGAGTGGCTTCCTGTTCCGCGTCGTGTTGAACTTGGTGAACGTGCCTTCAGATCACTGCCCAATGAGGAGCAATTTTCCGCCATTGCCGTATTGCAGAACCGCTCTGTTGAAGATGTACGCGAGCAATATGATCAGGCGGTTTCGGCTGGCACTCCGAAAATGAAGGCGTTCGCGCAAGTCCTGCAGGCGGAACCGATTCAGGGCATCATCACCGGCGTCGACCTAGAGACCACGTCTGGCAATCCGGAGCGCGGTTATATCATCAATGTCGGTTGGGAGCAGATGGAGATGGCCCGCGGCGCAAGTGCACAGATTGCTCATTCTCAGATGGCTGGTCTGCCCGACTGGTACGAATTTACGGGTATTCCGTTTGACAATGTTCACCATCTCACATGGGATGATCTTCATGCCGTTGCTCCATTCCGTGAGAACAAGCAGCTTCAAAAGATTCTCCTTGACGCTTTGAAAGAGCATCCTTTCATGGCTCACAATGCCTTTTTCGAGGATGCGTGGCTCACGCTTCACCTCGACGGTTACGCGGAGGCGAAGGTTGCCGGCGAGATCAAGATCATTGATTCCATGACTATTTCCAAAGCGCTGGAGGGCAACCAGAAGTCAAACGGCGGTCATTCGCTTGACGCTTGGGCACATCGCCTCGGTGTGCTGACGGACGGCGAGAGCGAAAAGCATTTGGGCCTGGATGACACCGATCTGATGCTTCGCTGCGCCATTGCCGAATTCGCCCGCAACAATATGCTGAAGTGACAGTTTCGCCCCCGTGTATGTCAAGGGTTCTATACGCACGTCACTGAAACGATGCATCTCACGGCCCGCAAGTGGTACTGTGGTATCCGCGCTCATAATATGGCATTGATTCACAAACTGCAATAAGTTAGTTGCATTGCTACGGAGCTTGTCTCCCACGTTCGGTGCTTGTGGCCCTTCCCTCTCTTCCCCTCTGCCTAAAATTATTACTTGTAACGTCGTTTCCTTAAGGAAAGAACTGCCCAGATGTCTGATGAATCCCAAATCCCATTAAATGCCCGAGTCGATCTCGTTGCCTATAAAGCTTTGTGCGAACCCATTGATTCAAAAGACCTGAATAAACTGCTGTTCGATTTGAGAGAAAACTTTGCCAACTATTTTGGAGTGAAAGAGACGACAAAGAAGATTCTGAAGGATTCGAAAGACAAGTCCGCCTTTTCGGATGAGGTCGGCCCGGAGAAGGATAAGGCCGACTGGAAGAAGATAGTTTGGGACCACTATTTCACAGGTATCAGCTGTGATGGCTCTACCTATTATAAAGGCTTTGGTCCCGATTCGGATCATTTCTTTGATTCCGAGATAAATCCTTCTGAAGACTCTGGTCCGTCCTTTTCGTTGTGTAGTAGCTGGGCCCTTCCGTTGGACCCGACTCGTCCAGCCCTGCCCGAGGATGTCAAGGATCAGTGGAGCAAATCGTGCGATCTCCAATATGGTTATCGCGCCGGTATCGAGAAAGGTGTCGACATCAAGATTCCTGCTCTTAAAGATCGCTTGCGCAGGGATATCGTTTTTCTCTACCCTAATTGGGGTGGTGATTTGTCTTGGGAGAAGTCAACTGATGGTGACAAGTGGACAGGTCCGTATGGAATCGAAAAAGAGCTAAAGGAGCTAAAGGAGGAGTACCGCCACCTCTATTGGCGAAATTTTCATTGCGACAAAAATGAGGCGAGTCGGTGGTTTAAACCCAATGCTCGCTTTTCCGCCATTGACGTTGGCCCTCTTAAAGGTGCATACTGGACTGATTTCTACAAGTTTATTCCGACGGCCACAGAGAATGTTCTAAATAATTTTTTGGCGAATTCGAAGAAGAATCTCAAGGATGTCAAGGCTGTGATGCTTGACATCCTCAATGAGGAACTCACTCGTCTGGACTATGGTAGCTCATCGGAAGAAGGACTTAGTTCGTCTACTCGTCTCATTCTTGCGACCCAAATCCCGCATAAGATCCTTGCCACCGATGGGAATGAGATCCTTAATGATGCTGGCAATAAGAAATATGTTATTGAGCCTTGGCGTCTCATCAAATGGCCTCATCATTCCGGATCGAATCCAACCACGTTCAAGGCTACAGCTTTGGCATATGCATATGGTCGCGTCGAACGTGCCCTTGAGCATATCGAACAGCCGGATGCCAAGGCTTCGTGGCCGTGGCCATTTGGTGCGTGGGTGGAAAGTGAAGGTAGCGTTGAACATCAAGGCCCATCTAAATCCTTGTACAACTGGCTGACAGAAAAGTTCGATGATGAGCATAGGGAGGAAATCGACTTTACTAAGAAGGGAGTGCTCCACTGCTACAGGCGTTACCCGAAGCTCTGTGCATCTCTTCGTTCCAAGAAAGAAATAGTGGACAAAGCTTGTAAGAGCGTTTCTGGTGAACTGAACCTAGAGCAGGCGTTCAACGCGGTGAAGAAGGTTATGCTCAAGGATGATTTGAGTAAGTATTCCGATTCGCTTACGAATGATCTCAATCAGCTTGAAAAAGATATTAAGGGCTTGGATGATTTCAACGATAAGAGTATCAAGAAGCCCGCGGCTGAATCGATTGAGTTTATCGTCGATGCTCTTTATTGGAAGGATTTGGTGAGTGAGGAGGACGTGAATGCGGCCTTTTTACTGGGATACCATAATGAGTCCGTACTGTTAGGCAATGGCCAAAAGTTTATTGGAAAGAAGACCAGAACACGTTTCGATAAGACGCTGTTGCCAGAACCTTCCGACTTGAAAAAGATGAGAGAGAAAATGTTGCAGGATGCCTGAAATAACGAGATAGCTTAGTTTGTCTACGTTTTCGCTGTTCTGTGTTGTGCTACAAATTCCCAGCGCAACACAGAACAGCATTTTTGTATACTGCGAGAACTTTGTCCATTACTGAGTGGTGTAACCGTTGATTGGTTTGAAAGGAGACCGGTTATGTCCACTCAGTCCGTTGTTTCTCTGTCTCTTGGCGATGTCTTCTCCTCCCGTGCCCGGCTTCGTGCCGTTTTTGGTGGCTCAACGGATATGCGTCGCAGCGCTGTCTTGAAAAAGTCAAGTGCTCGCGTGGTGATTCTTTCCGACTCCAGCCGAATGGCGCTGCTCGGTTCGCGTCTTTATCTCGATGCGCTCCCAGCTTCCCTCCGCTCCATTCAGGCTGCATTCGTATTCACCGAATCGTCCACTCGCCGTTTGTCCGGTGTGGAGCATGCTTACGTATTTGAGGGCATGTTTGTTGCGCCCGCCGAAAGCATCTCCGATCAGACCTGTCTGACTCGCCAGCCTGTGGCTGAATTCACTTTGGCCAGCTGACTTTGCTTCATGGAGATATGGGTGCTATTTGATATGAACTGGTTTTTGTT
>DBKS01000018.1:0-19789 GCA_002298605.1 Bifidobacterium sp. UBA744
ACGGTGCGCGAGCAGTGGGACGGCACGGGGGTGTCGATGACGATCACCGACGACGGCCGGGGAACGTCGGCGAACCTCGACGGGCACGCCCCCGGATACGGGCTGGCCGGCATGCGTGAGCGCGTCGCGTCGGTTGGCGGCACGGTGCATGCCGGACCGCGGTCCGCCGGAGGGTTCGAAGTGGGCGCGCGGGTTCCTTTCGCAGCTTCGCCGCAGTCCGCCGAGACGGCGTCGCGGGACGTGCCGCCCGCGCCGACGGGGCATGCGGCGATCCCCGAGTCGCTTGTCGACTGGGCCACACGTCGGCCAGGCCACAACGGCCAGGACGTCCATGATGCCCACAATCGTCGGGGCAATATTGTGGAGCGCATGTCGCAATGGAGCGAACGGCACTACTGGTTGGCGGACAGCATAGTGGCGGCGCTGGTGTTCACCCTCATATGGCAGGGCGTTGCGGGCACGTCCGACGGCGTCGGCGGAGGGGCCGGGGCGACCGTCGCCGCCGGCGTCACCGCGGCGATGTGCTGCTCATTGGCCATGCGCCGGCGCTTCCCCATGGCGGCCGCCGTGCTGGCGGCCATGGTCTGCGCATGCCAGATGATCGTGTTCGAGCCGGTGCTCCCGAGCAATTTGCTGGTGCCGCCGATCATCTATTCGGCCGTGGCCTACGGGCGCGGCGACGCCTGGAAGGCCGTCGCGGCGATGGCATGCGCGGATTCGCTGATATTCGGCGTCAAGATCACCGGGTACTACTGCGGTTCGCCCACCATCGTCTCGCTGCTGGCCTCCGTCATCACCGGCTCGGCGACGGGCGGCGCGGGACTCGGCCCCTATGGCCTCGCCGCATCCATGGGCTATGGCGCGGCATTCGGGGCCGGGACCATGCTGATATGTGCGGCGGCCGTCGCGCAGGGGCTGTGGACGCGATCGCGGGGGGCCAACATGCTGATCCTTCGGCAACGCGGGGACGCGCTCCGCGAGCAGCGGCGCAAGGTGTCCACCATGGCCGCCAACGCCGAACGGGAGCGCATCTCCACGGCCATGCGGGCCGAGATAGCCGCCGCGCTCACCGGCGTGACCGATCAGGCCGCGGTCGGACTGGCGATGCTCGACTCCGGTGGGGTCGACGGCGCGCGGGTCCCGCCCGAGGCGATCGCCGACGCGTTCAAGGCGATCGGCGACAGGGGACGCGAGGCGCTGGCCCACATGCGCCAACTGCTCAGCATGCTGCGTCAGACCGAATCCTCCGACGAGCGGCATGCGCATGCGGCGAACGAACCGCATCTCGCCCCGGTGCGGCCGCTGAACGAGCAGCTGCGCGATCGCCGACGAATCGACGGGGACCGCATATAGTGGGCAGCATGGAGACAAACGCAATCAACGTGGTCATCGCCGACGACCAGGATCTGGTGCGGGCAGGATTCGCGATGGTCATCGGCTCGCAACCCGACATGATCGTGGTGGGACAGGCGCGCAATGGCGAGGAGGCGGTGTCCCTGGTGTCGCGCACGCATCCGGATGTGGTGCTGATGGATGTGCGCATGCCCGGCATGGACGGCATCGAGGCGACCCGGCGCATCAGCGCGGCCAACGACGGCGAGCGCCCGACGCGCGTGATCATCCTCACGACCTTCGATTTGGATGAGTATGTGATGGCCGCGATTCAGACGGGCGCCTCGGGTTTTCTGCTCAAGGACACCGAGCCGGAGACGCTGCTCAATTCGATTCGCACGGTGTTCAACGGCAACGCGATCATCGCCCCATCCGCCACCAAACGCCTTATTGAGAAAATGGTGGATGGGGACCTTGCCGCGACTCGTGGCGCCGAAATGCACGATGCCGCCGTTCAGGGCGTGCCGGCGCCCTATACCGATCCGGAGTTGGATCTGCTCACCGAGCGCGAGCGGGAGGTGCTGGTCGAGATCGCCCATGGGTTGAGCAATCAGGAGATCGCCGACGCGCTGTTCATTTCGTTGCCGACCGTGAAGACGCATGTGGCGCATATTCTGGCGAAGATCAACGCCCGCGACCGCGTGCAGGCGGTGGTCTTCGCCTATGAGAATCATCTGGTCTGATCGCCATCAGGCTTCGGCCAGCGCCTCGACCGGCGGGGTCCGCACCGCGCGGCGGGCGGGCATCACGCTGGCCAGCAGGGCGCAGACCACCGTCGCCGCGAGGATGACGCCGATCATCGTCCAATCGACGCTCAGCCTCACCACGTCGAACTGGCTGAACATCACCATGGAACCCAGCCATCCGAACGCCACGCCCAGCAGCACGCCGACGACGCCCGTCACCGTTGAGATCAGCAGGGCCTCGATGGCCAGCGAGGCTCGCAGTTGGCCTCGCGTCATGCCGATGGCCCGCAGGGTGGCGGATTCGCGCGTTCGCTCGATCACCGACAGGCTCAGCGTGTTGGCCACGCCGATCACGGCGATCAGCACGGCCACGGCAAGCAGGGCCACGAGGGCCATCAGCGCCATGTCCACCATCTGGTCCCAGGAGGCGCGTTCGACGAATGAGCCGGTGACCTGTATGCCGGCGTCGTCTTGCAACGCCTCCTGAACCGCGTCCATGATCTGCGATGGCGTTGCGTTGCCGTCGATGGAAGCCCACACCTGCATGCCGGTGGCGTCCGCCCCCAACCGGTCGGTCAGCCGGTGGAAGGTGTCGGGCGTCATGATGGCGGGCATGCCCGCGCCGGTGCTGACGCGGCGGAAATCGGCCACGGCGAGTTTCAGGTCCGTCGATTCGGAACCGTCGCCGTGGCTCTTCCCCGATGTGGCCGGGGTGACGGCGACCGTGGACCCGTCGGCCGGTCTGGAGGCGGCGTCCATCGAGTCCAGCCATTTCTCCGACAGCACCACGGTGCCGTCCGTCATGCGATCCGCCGCGGCGGGAACGTTCATGACGGCCCGCGCGTCGGAGGGGGTCATGGCGAACAGGTCAAGCTGGCTGGTTCCGCCGTCCGCGAGTCTGATGGTCGCCTGCCCCGTCGACACCAGCCGGGCGTCGGTCACGCCGTCCACCGACGCGATTTTGGAGAGGGTGTCGGCGTTCACGTTCCAACCGGACACCTGCATGTCCACACTGTATCTGGTGCCAAGCGCCGCGGTCATCGACGTTTTGGCCGACGCCGCGCCGGCGCCCAGGCAGCTCACCAGCGTCACGCCGATGAGCAGGGCGGCTCCGGTCGCCGCCACACGACGCCGGTTGCGCTGGATGTTCGCCGACGCGATGGCCGCGGACGACCCCAGATGGCTCACCACGGCGCCCACGCCGCGCAGCAGCAGGGGGATCCAATGCACGGCGGTCATCAGCAGGCCGACGAAGACGACGATCACCGAGAGCATCGCACCCAACAGCACGGCTCCGAAGCGATCCGCCATCAGACCGGTGCCGTCATGCAGATACCGCAGCGATTCCAGCAACGCGAACGCACCGCCAGCCAAGCCGGCCACCATGCAGGTGATGCCGACGGCCAGCCGAAGCCGGCCGGAGCGCCTCCGCTCCCACGTTTCCAACGGCTGCAGGGCCTCCAGAGGGGATACGGTCGTGGCTGCGCGCGCCGAGGACAGCGAGGCGAGCACGGTGACGGTCACGCCGAGCGCCATCGGAATGACGAAAGCCGTCCAGCTGGGGATCAGCATGAACGTCATGTCGCCGAACTGCACGCCGGAGGACGAGACGACGGCGATCAGCCCGACCGCGGCGCCCACGCCGGCCAGCGATGAAACAAGTCCGAGCAGCGCGGACTCCGCAATCACCGAACCGTACAGCTGGCCCCTGGTCGCGCCGATCACGCGCAGCAGCGCCAGGGTCCGGCGACGCTGCGCCACCAGCACCTGGAACGTGTTGACGATCACCAGCGCCGCCACGAACATCGCGATGCCGCCGAATACCAGCAGGAACTGAGTGATGACGTTCACACCCGAATCGCCGGACATCCGCTTCATCTGGGCATCCTCGGCCTCGGCGCGGCTGACCGTCCGGAACCCCTGCGGCAGCAGGGCGTTCACCTGGCTGAGCACGGTCTGCACCGACACGTCGCCGGAGGTGGCGACCAGCAGGTACAGGCTCCCGACCGGCAGGGAGTCCAACGAATCATACCCCGGTCTGAGCTTCAGCAGCGTCGACTGGGTCACCACCGCGGAGCCGCCGTAATACTGGTAGTAGTTGTCTTCCAGCGTGGCGGTGACGGTGAGATCCAGGGACTGGACCGCCTGCGTCGCGTCGACCGCCGTCGGCCGCACCTCCACCTGGTCGCCGAGACTGATGCCGGATCGGTCGGCAATGGATTTGGGGATCGCGATCTCCTGGTCCCCGTCCGGCCACGACCCCTGTACCAGTCGCTGCACCATGATCGACGCCGGAGCGCTCATGGGGGTGGCGACGGTGCTGACATGTCTGCCCGACGCGGTGATCTCGATCGGGGCGCTCACTTCCGCGCGCACGCCTTCGACGCCGTCGACGCCGGCGATCCTCTCAAGATCGCGATGGGACAAAACGCTTTCCGAGACGTTCGTGGAGTCCGCCGACACCTCGTAGTTCGCGCCTCCGAAACCGGCCGAGCACAAGTCGCGCATCGAGCGGTTCAGCGAATTGCCGAACAGGAAGGTCGAGGCGATGAACGTCGTGCCGATCACGATGGCGACGCCGGCGGGGATGAGCATGCGCAGGCTGTTGCGCATCAATTTCACGGTGACTGACCACATATGCCCGTCCCCTTCCTAGCGAGCCGCAGCGTCGCGCATGGCCGGGCGGTCGAACAGCCGGGCCGCCCGCTCCCGCTCCGACATCAGCAGCTCGTTCATCCGATCGGCGCCGAGGTTTGGTTCGTCGGCCACGATGCGCCCGTCGGCGAACACGATGGCGCGGTCGGCATACGACGCGGCCACCGCGTCATGCGTCACCATGATGATGGTCTGGCCGAGATCATGTACGGAACGTTTCAGGAAGCCGAGCACTTCGGCGCTCGACACCGAGTCGAGGTTGCCGGTCGGCTCGTCGGCGAACACCAGGTCGGGTTTGGTGACGAGCGCCCTGGCGATGGCAACGCGCTGCTGCTGGCCGCCGGAAAGCTCGTTGGGGCGGTGCTTCAGCCGCCGGCCGAGCCCCAGCGTGGCGACCAGGGTGTCGAACCACTCGCGGTCGGCCTTGGCGCCGGCAAGGGTCAGCGGCATCAGGATGTTCTGCTCCGCGGTGAACATCGGCAGCAGGTTGAAGCTTTGGAAAATGAAGCCGATCCGGTGGCGTCGCAGCATGGTCAGTTCGTTGTCGTTCATGTCGGTCAGGTCGCGCCCGCCGAAGAGAATGTGGCCGCCGGTCGCCGCGTCCAGTCCGGCCAGGGTGTGCATCAGTGTGGACTTGCCGGAGCCCGACGGCCCCATAATCGCGGTGAACCGGCCGCGGGCAAAGCGCACGTTGACGCCGCGCAGGGCGTGGACGACCGTATCGCCCTCGCCGTAGTCCTTGACCAGGTCAATCGCCTCGATGGCGATATCGCCGCCGCTCGTCGAGAAGTCGGCATGCGCCCTGTGCCGCGCAATCGATGTGTCGTTCATGTATACCTTCCCTCAGGCTTCGGATCGGGGACCAGTTCCCCCGATCGACATCCCCAAACCTAGAGGATCGCGGGCAATCCGGGCATCGTGCGCCGGAGTGACATGCGGTGACGCTGATGGACCGCCAATCATCCCTGCGGATGACCCGACCCGTCAGCGGACCGGGTCCAGCCAGTAGGTCTCCTTCTCCACGCTGACCGTGGACGCCCACCACACCTGCTCGACGCCGGGCAGGGGGCGGATTCTCTCGTCGATGACCCGCCACAGCGATTCGTCGTCGGGCGCGATGATTTCGATCAGATAGTCCGCGCCCGACATCCCGACGCCGCTCATCACATAGGTGACCTCGTCGATGGCGGTCAGCGACCGCACGTCCATGAGCTGCGGGGGCCTGAGCGACAAGCCGACGAATCCCTGGCGGAATCCGCCCAGCCGCATTGGGCTCACCGTGGCCATGATGCGCATCAGGCCGCTGTCCTCGAGCCTGCGGACGCGGCCGCGAACGGCGGTGTGGGTCACGCCGAGCGCCTCCCCCACCGTCTGGTAGCTGGCGCGACCGTCGCGCTGCAGCACGTTGAAGGTGTCCGCAAGACTTGGCTCCAGGACGCTCACATCGACTCCGGCGCCGACATTCGCCTCGGTTTTGGTGGCGAAGCTTCGTCCCGCCAGCGCCGACAGCAGCTGGTTGACCACGCTGACGTTATGGTCGTCAAGGATGAGGTTGCCGCAGGAGAATACCTCGACGCGCTCCAGCCCCGGCAGCGACCGCAGATCGCGTTTCAGGAACCGGTCCATGGCCGCGTTCGAATAGATCACCGCTTCGGCGATGATGTCGGCGTCGCCCAGCGCGGTGACCACGTAGGTGACCTCGCGCATGGACTGCAATTGCGCCAGGGCTTCGTCGCGATGCCCGTTCACGCGCAGTCCGACAATCACCTGGCAGTAGTTGGAGAACGCGAGCGGGTTGGCCACGGGTACCACGGCCATGATGCCGGACGACGTGAGGCGGCGGTAGCGTTCCGTGACCGCGTACACCGATGTGCCGAGCCGTTCGGCGAGTGTGGCGAGGGGCATGCGACCGTCATGCTGCAGGGCGGAGATGAGTTCCAGGTCGCGCACGGTGATGACGGGGGATTTCATGCCGCTCCTTGGATAAGCGCCGCGACGGCGGCGAGGGCTGTCGCGACTATGACGGCCAGCAGCGCCCAGTCGGCTCGGCGCATGCGCAGCGACACCAGGCTGGTGCGCCTGCCGTTCAACGGCGTCGCGTCCAGTCCCCGCGACGCCATGGCCCATCCGACGGACTGGCTCATGCGATAGGCCCGGATCAGCACGGCAACGATGACCGGCAGGTACGCCTTGGCGCGTTTCAGCGGGGAGCCGCCGGACAGATCGAGGCCGCGGGCCCGCTGAGCGTCGAGCACGGATTGGAAGACGACGAAGAACACCGGGATGTAGCGCAGCGCGGTGGCAAGCGCCAGACAAACCATGTACGGCAGGCCCAGGGCGTTCAATCCGCGGATCAGCTTGGCTTGGCTGGTGGTGAACAGCGTCAGGAAGCAGGCGAAGCCGAGCGCCGGGATGCGCAGGCCCATCACCGCCGCCATCACGAGATTCTCCCGTGTGACCCTCAGCCACCCCCAGCGCCACAGCTCGTGAGTGCCCGAGGGGTCGAAAACGGGCCACAGGACGACGATCAGCGCAATGATCACCGCCAGTATCTTCCACACCCAGAGGATGCGTTCGAGCGGCGTGCGGTCAAGCGCCAGCATGAGGTGCTCCGCCGCCAACGCCGCGAGGATAACCGCCGGGTTGCGCCAGACGAGGCACAGGATCAGCAGCGCGAGGGACAGCAGGAATTTGACGCGGGGGTCGGCGCGGTGCAGCCAGCCGTCGCCGGGCATATACAGGTCGGAGTCCATCGGCTAGTTCACCAGCTTCCCGAATCGGGCCACACGGCCGTGGTCGAGTTCAAGCACATGGCTGCAATACCGGGCGACCGCCGCCATGTCGTGGCTGATCATCACGACGGTGATCCCTGTGGCGTTGAGCCGGGACACAATGCCGAGCAGACGCGCGGAACGCCGCGTGTCCAGACCCGCGGTGGGTTCGTCGAGCACCAGGATGGGGGTTTGCATGGCGAGCACCGAGGCCAGTGCGACGCTGCGACGGTCCCCGTATCCCAGGGTGGCCGGCGACACGTCGGCATAGCCGGTGAGGCCGAAATCGTCCATCATCCGGTCGACGACCTCGTCGACCTGCCGGCCGGAGCGGCCGAGCGCCTTGGCCCCGAAGGCGATTTCCTCGCGCGTCGACGAGCAGAAGATCTGATGGTCCGGATTTTGGAAGCAATACCCCACATGCGCGGCGAGCTTGCCGACCGCGTGGCTGCGCGTGTCGAGCCCGTCGACGACCACCCGTCCGCTGGTTGGTGCCAGCAACGCGTTGAGGTGTCTGGCGAGCGTGGTTTTGCCGGAGCCGTTGCGGCCGATCAGGCCGACGAATGCGCCGCGGGGAATGGCGACCGTCACGTCGTCGAGGGCGGGGGGCGTTGGCGACGTGACGCCGCCGTAACGATGCGTCAGATGATCGACGACGATGGCCTCGTCGCCGTCGATTCGGTCATGCTCGCCGTCCTCACGCACCTTGAGCGCCGGAGGCTCGCCGGGCACCATGACGCCCAGCGATTCCAGCAGCCGCGGTTCGCGGGAGAACAGGTCTGCGTCGCCGTCCCTGACGACGCGCCCCCGGTCGAGCAGCACGATGCGATCGGCCCACCGCGCCAGATGCCTGGTGTCCTGTTCGGCCATCACCACGGTCAGCGTGCGGTCGCGGCGGATGCGCCCCAGCACGTCGAACACCTCGCGTTTGCCGTCAGGGTCAAGCGCCGCGGTCGGCTCGTCGAGCACCAGCACGTCCGGGTCGGGGGCGAGGGCGGCCGCGATGGCGACCCGCTGCATCTGCCCGCCGGACAGGCTCGACGGCACGCGTGCGCGCATGCCCTGCATGCCCACCATGGCGAGTACTTCGTCAACGCGGCGGTCCATGGTACGGGGATCCATGCCGCGCTGCTCGAGGGGGAAGGCGACCTCCTCCTCCACGCTGGCGCAGAACAACTGCGATTCGGGGTCCTGCTGGACGTATCCCACGCGCCGCGACAGCCGGGCGACCGAAACGTCACGGGTGTTCTCGCCACCTATCTCGACCATGCCGGCCATGGTGCCGTCGGCGAGATTGGGGATGATGCCGGCCAGCGCCATGAGCAGCGTGGATTTGCCCGCCCCGGTGGCGCCGACCACCCCGGTGAACGATCCGGCTTCGACATCGAGGCTCACATCGTCAAGGCCGATGACGGGATACCCGCCATCGGCCAGTGGTGCGTACCGCCAGGAGAGGCGATTGACGCGAATCAGGCTCACTCGCCCGCCTTGACGCCGAGGTTGCCCAGACGCACCAGCGGCGGATACGCCTTGCGCACCGCGAAGAACAACGCGAGGCCGATGACCAGGCCGACGACGGCCTGGGCCGAGTTGCCGAGCACTTCGCCGAGCGCGGGGCCCCATCCGGACAGGATGCCGCCGGCGATGAAGTAGCCGAACACCTTCCACACGCCGGCCACCACGGACCACAGGACGATGTCGAGCGCCTTGAGCTTCTTGACGGCAAGCCCCACGATCAGGGCCTGCACGCCGTCGATCACGAAGGTGAACGGCGCCCACTGCGGGTAGCCGGAGATGAGGTCTCCGAGCGCGGGGCCAAGACCGCCGACGATGCCGCCCACCCACGGTCCGAAGGCGTAGGCGGAGAAGAAGATCATGGCGTCCGACAGGTTCAGATAGCCTCGGGTCGGGGTGGGAATCTTGACGAACATGGTGACCACGGTGGTCACCGCGGTCATAACGGCGATCAACGGGATCGTGCTCGCGGTCAGCGCCTTGTGCGTACGTGCGGACATGAAATGAAACCTCCTAGAAATTCATCTCTTCTGATTCTTGATAGAATTATAGTCGTTTTCGAAAGCAAACAGGGGTTAAAACAATCAAAAACATCGGATATTGAAATCCTGATTTTTTGCGGACGCCCCCAGACGCCCCATGGTAGCCGCGGGCCTGCCCGGCACGAGCGAAACACCGACGATAGCGTCCCGCGCCGAAAACGACGCGGGACGCTGTGTCGCGCAGACCCCCCCACGGCTCTCCCCCGGGCCGGCAGGCTAGCGCATGTCGGAGGCTGCCGTCACTTGGCCAGACCGGAGGCGCGGACAGCCTCGAAACCGGCCTTGAGGTCGTCGAGGATGTCCTCGATGTTCTCGGTACCGATCGACAGGCGGATGGTACCCTGGTGGATGCCCTGGTCCTCCAGCTCCTCCAGCGTCTCCTGGGAGTGGGTGGTGGAAGCCGGGTGGATCACCAGGCTCTTGGCATCGGCAACGTTGGCCAGCAGGCTGAACAGGTGCAGGTTGTCGATGAACACGCGCGCCGCGTCCTTGCCGCCCTTGATGTCGAAGGTGAAGATCGAGCCGGCGCCGTTCGGGAAGTACTTCTTGTACAGATCGTGGTCCTTGCGACCCTCGATGGACGGGTGGGAGATGGACTCGACCTCCGGGACGGTCTTCAGATAGTCGATGACCTTCAACGCGTTCTGGACATGGCGCTCGACGCGCAGGGACAGGGTCTCCGTGCCCTGCAGCAGCAGGAACGCGGCGAGCGGGGACAACGTGGCGCCGGTGTCGCGCAGCAGGATGGCGCGCACGCGGGTCACGAAGGCGGTGCCGCCCAGCGCCTCGTAGAAGTTGAGGCCGTGGTAGGAGGGATCCGGCTCGGTCAGGGTCGGGAACTTGCCCGGCACCTCGGCCCAGTTGAACTTGCCGCCCTCGACGATCACGCCGCCGAGCGTGGTGCCGTGGCCGCCGATGAACTTGGTAGCGGACTCGACCACGACGTCGGCGCCGTGCTCAAGCGGGCGGAACAGGTACGGGGTGGCGAAGGTGTTGTCGACGATCACCGGCAGATGATGCTTGTGGGCGATGGCGGTGATGGCCTCGAAGTCCGGCAGGTCGGCGTTCGGATTGCCGAAGGTCTCGAAGTAGACGAGCTTGGTGTTCTCCCGGATGGCGTCCTCGAACTCCTGCGGGTTCTCGGCGGACACGAAGGTGGTGGTCACGCCGTCGCGCGGCAGGGTGTGGCGCAGCAGGTTGAAGGTGCCGCCGTACACGTTCTTGGCGGCGACGATGTGGTCGCCGGTCTGGGTGATGTTGCGCACGGCGTATTCGACGGCCGCGGCGCCGGACGCGACCGCAAGGCCAGCGGTGCCGCCCTCGAGGGCCGCGATGCGGTCCTCGAACACAGCCTGGGTGGAGTTGGTCAGACGGCCGTAGATGTTGCCGGGGTCGGCCAGTCCGAAGCGGGCCTCGGCGTGGTCGAAGTTGTGGAAGACGTAGCTGGTGGTCTGGTAGATCGGCACGGCGCGGGAATCAGTCACCGGGTCGGCCTGCTCCTGGCCGACGTGCAGCTGCAGGGTTTCGAAACGGTAGTTCTTGTTGGCTTCTGTCATGATGCGCTCCTTCAACGATCGGACTGTGCTGGTTCGCCACCCGCCGGTCGTGAGGCGGTTGGCGAGGTGATGTCTACGACCCTACGGGTATGCCGGCCCCGCGCGCAAGCCAGACGTTATCGGGGTTACCTATAGCCTCTTAACATCCCAGTCGGCAGTAAGGATGAAGGGCGGGGCGAAATCGTCGGGAGCACCGGAGACGGGGCGCGACACGCCGATGGCACCGCGCCCCGACCGGTCACAGGCCCAGGAACAGCTCGTGGATGCGCGTGTCGCCGGTGAGTTCCGGATGGAACGCGGTGGCGACGATCCGCCCCTGGCGCAGGGCCACGGGATGGCCGTCCACCACGGTTGCCACGCGCGCCTTGTCGCCGACCGACACCACATACGGACCGCGGATGAACACCAGCGGGAAGTCGCGGATGACGTCACCGTCGCCCGCCTGCCCGAAGTCGGCCACCGCGTCGAAGCTGCCGAGCTGGCGTCCGTAGGCGTTGCGGCGCACGGTGGCGTCCAGCGCGCCGAAATAGACGTTCGGATCATTCTCCAGCCTCCGGGCGAGTAGGATCATGCCCGCGCAGGTGCCGAGCACGGGTTTGCCGGCGGCCAGATGATCGGCGATGGGCTGGAACAATCCGGTGGATCTGAGCAGCTTGCCCTGCGTGGTGGATTCCCCGCCGGGCAGGATCACGCGATCGACGGACCCGTCGAAATCCGACGCCTGGCGCAGCAGCTTCCACGGCGCGCCCAGCCTGTCGAGCATGGCCGCATGCTCGGCGAAGGCGCCCTGCACCGCGAGGATCCCGGTGACACCGTGACGCGCGGAATCCCGCCCCGCGGCGACGTCGTCGGACTGCTCCTTGGAGATGTATTCAACGGCGACGACCATGCTCACTCACCCCGCGCGGCCATGATGGTCTGGATCTCGTCCTCGTTGATGCCGACCATGGCCTCGCCCAGATTGGAGGACAGGCGGGCCAGCAGATCGGCATCCTGCCAGTTGGCCGTGGCCTGCACGATGGCCGCGGCGCGCTTGGCCGGGTCCCCGGACTTGAAGATGCCGGAGCCTACGAACACACCCTCGGCGCCAAGTTCCATCATCAGCGCGGCGTCGGCGGGGGTCGCCACGCCGCCGGCCGCGAAGTTCACCACGGGCAAGCGGCCGTTGTCGTGCACGTACTTGGCGAGGTCGTAGGGCACGGCCAGCTGCTTGGCTGCCTCGTACACCTCGTCGTCGCGCAGACCGGCCAGCTCGCGGATCTGCTTGTTCATGGTGCGCATGTGACGCACCGCCTGGATCACGTCGCCGGTGCCGGGCTCACCCTTGGTGCGGATCATCGCCGCGCCTTCGGCGATGCGACGCAGCGCCTCGCCGAGGTTCTTGGCGCCGCAGACGAACGGCACCTCGAACTGGTTCTTGTCGATGTGGTAGACATCGTCGGCCGGGGAAAGCACTTCGGACTCGTCGATGTAGTCGATGTCGATGGCCTGCAGGATCCGGGCCTCGGCGATGTGCCCGATGCGTACCTTGGCCATCACCGGAATGGACACGGCTTCCTGAATGCCCCGAATCATGGCCGGGTCCGACATGCGGGACACACCGCCAGCGGCGCGGATGTCCGCGGGGATCCGCTCAAGCGCCATCACCGCGCACGCGCCGGCGTCCTGCGCGATTTTCGCCTGCTCGGGCGTCGTGACGTCCATGATGACGCCGCCCTTGAGCATCTGCGCCAGGTTTCTGTTGAGTTCGGCCCTGTTCTCCGCCATGTCATATCCCTTCGGTTGTGGAACGGTATTGCGTTTGACAGTGCATATGCTACGGGCATCTTGTTGCCCGATGGCGGAACACCCTCCGGCGTCCGATGGGAAAAATCATTGGCCGGCCAGAACCCGGCCGCGGCGGATTGCACAGGCGCGGCAAAATGGCTCGTCGATCGAACGGACGTCTTTCGATTCCCGGCACTTTGCCCACGCGACGTCCCGGATATGAAACATGCGGCGCGCACGCACCGATCCGAAGGCCGAAACCGCGGTTCGCGAGATTCTTTGTCTCCGGCGTGTCGCTAGAGTCTTCCCTATGAGCGAAGAGCACAGTCTTTACGAGCGGGATCCACGGTACATTCCCCGGGTGGCGGCGGTACACGACATGTGCGGATACGGCACCTGTTCGCTGACCTGCGCGATTCCGATCCTGTCGGCCTGCGGCTGCGACGTCTGCCCGGTGCCGACCGCCCTGTTCTCCGCCCACACCATGTTCCCGGTGTTCACCTTCCACGACACCACCGATCTGCTCGACGACTACCTGGACGCGTGGCGCGAGGAGCGCGTGGACCTCGACGGCGTGTACTCGGGTTTTCTGGGCAGCGCGGCCCAGGTTTCGATCATTGAACGGCTGTATCGCGACTATCCGAAGGCACTGCGTCTGGTCGACCCGGTGATGGGCGACGACGGCCGGACCTATCCGACGTACACGCCTGACATGTGCCGGGCGGTGGTCCGCCTGGCGCGGAAGGCCGACGTGCTGATGCCCAATCTCACGGAGGCCTCGATCCTCACCGGCCGGCAATGGGCCGGATCGGATCTGCCCGACGCCGCCGTGCGCGATCTCGTCGGGGCGCTGCTGGACCTCGGCGCCCGCAATGTGGTCCTCAAGGGCGTCGACCGCGACGACGGCCTGATTCGCAACTACGTCGCCTCGCGGGAGCGGGGCGCCTCAGCCTGCACCGAGATATCCCACCGCAAGCTGCCGTTCATGGCACCCGGCACCGGGGACACCTTCGCCTCCGCATTGGTCGGGGCGGTGATGGCGGGCCGGCCGCTGGTCGAGGCCGCGCGCATCGCCGGCGAATTCGTCCGTTCTGCCATGGAGCACACACCCGACCAACCCGGGCACGCCGAGCGCGGCGTCAGCTTCGAGCTGAGCCTTGGCATGCTGACCGGCCTCGTGAGGGAGAGCTGAAACGGCGACCCGCCGCCCCGCCACCGCCGGCGAAGGCGACGACACGCCCGGAAGACGCCGGCGAGCGCCACATCCGCGCACAATGCCCGGCGCGGCTTGTCTCCGGCACGTCACCGGTGCTGTGCTGGAGGCATGAGCACAGCACTGACCCACCCAACAAACCTTTCACCCGCCGCACCGGTAGCATCCGCCGGGCCGAACCGCGAGCGGGGGCGCCGCGCCGCCTTCGCCTGCGCCGGTCTGACCCCGAGGCAGCTCGGCCAGGCCGGCGAGGACTACGCCGCGCAATGGCTCGCCCGACGTGGCTGGCGCATCCTCGAGAGGAATTTCCGCTGCCGCTACGGCGAGATCGACATGGTGGCGCTGGACCCGAGCCGGGACATCGCATTCGTCGAGGTGAAAACCAGACGTTCGAACGCCCAGGGATTGCCGCAGGAGGCCGTCGACGCGCGCAAGCGGGCCAATCTGCGCAAGGCAGCCATGGAATGGCTGCTTGACGAAAGCCGCTACGTCGCGCACCGCGGCACCCGTTTCGACGTCATAGCCATCCGGGTGTCCGCCGGCGAGCCGACGATCGCCCATATACCGGAGGCTTTCTGATGGCCATCGGCACCGCCATGTCCATCGGACTGATTGGATTGAAGGCCTTCGTCGTCCAGATGCAGGCCTATATCTCCCCCGGGCTGCCGTATTTCGCGATCATCGGGCTGCCCGACGCCTCCGTGAGCGAGGCGCGCGAGCGGGTGAAATCAGCGTGCTCGTCCTGCGGATTCCACTGGCCGCAGACACGCGTGACCGTCAACCTGTCACCGGCCTCGCTGCCGAAGCGCGGCGCGGCGCACGACCTGGCCATCGCCGCTTCGGTACTTGCGGCGGGCAATATGATCCCGCCCGGCTGCCTATCCAACACCCTGGTGCTTGGCGAGCTGAACCTCGACGGCACGATCCTGCCGGTCAACGGGATCCTGCCCATGCTGCTCAACGCGGCGTCCCACCACATCACACGAGCATTCGTGCCGTACGCCAATCTCGAGGAGGCGTCGCTGGTCGGTTCGATCGACGCCGTCGGACTGCGTCATCTCGGCGAGCTCATCGAACGCATGGGGGGCCGCCCCAAGTACCGTCTTGATGCCACCCATGCACCGGAACAGATCATGGACCCGGAAATCGGCCCCGACGCCGCACCCCCGCGCGAGGACCTCGACATGGCGCAGGTAGTGGGTCAGCGAACCGCCAAATGGGCGTTGGAGGTCGCAGCCGCCGGAGGGCACCACATGCTGATGACCGGTCCGCCGGGATCGGGGAAAACCATGCTGGCCATGCGGCTGCCCAGCATTATGCCCCCGCTGAACGACGCGGAGCAGCTCGAAGTCGCCTCGATCCGATCGTTGTGCGGCACGCTGCCCATGTACGGCATCCGCGAGGAACCACCGTTCGAGGCGCCGCACCATACGGCCACCACCGCCTCGCTGGTGGGCGGCGGAGTCGGCATCGCCCAGCCGGGCGCCGTCACACGCGCCCACCGGGGCGTGCTCTTCATGGACGAGGCGCCCGAATTCCAACCACGCACGCTGCAGACGCTACGGGAACCGCTGGAAACGGGATATGTGGCCATCGCCCGCACCAGGGGAACCGCATACTATCCCGCCCGGTTCCTGCTGGCGATGGCCTCGAACCCCTGCCCCTGCGGCTATGCCTCAACCGGAACCGGAGAACGATGCCAGTGCACCCCGCGGGAGCGGGCCCGCTACAGGAACCGCCTGTCAGGTCCGATTCTCGATCGCATCGACATCCAAATCGACGTGCCGCAAGTCCCCTCGCTGCTGGCGAGCGACAGCGAACGGCGCGAAACCAGCGCCATGGTCCGACGCAGGGTCATCCAGGCCCGCGCGACGGCACGGGAACGCTTCAGAACCCAGGGCTGGGCGTCAAACGCCGAAGCCAGCGGCCAATGGCTCAGACGCCACACCTCGCAGGCCGCGCTCAACCTGGTGAACGACGCGCTCGACCGCAACACCCTGAGCCTGCGCGGCGCGGACCGCGCGCTGCGACTGGCATGGACCATCGCCGACCTGGCCGGCAGGACCAGCCCCGACGAAACCGACGTCGCACGGGGCATCACCCTGCGCACCAGGGAATAGCCGGCGCCCGGCACGACGCCGCATACGAAAGGACCGTTGTGAACAACGAAACACTGGGCAGGGCCACGCTCGCCCACTGCGCCGACGGACCGGACGCGCTGCTGACCGCAACCCTCAAGGGCGCGCCGGACGCCGCGACGCTGGCCGAAGCCATCATCGACATCCACCATTCGGGACGCGAACGGCGCGTGGCGGATCAGGGGGCCGGACGGGGGCTCGACGACATGTTCCTGCTGGGCGCCGCACGATGGGGACGCAGGGTGGATCACCGCGGACTCAAAAAGTTCCACGCGGCACTGGCCCGATGGTCTGCACGCCTCGACTCGCTGCCGTCCCTCGCCCCGGACAGCCTGCAGACGGTGTTCACCGGCAGCGGATCCATGTGGATCATCGCGCCCGGCCACGCCTGCTGGCCACGCCAATTGGCCGACCTGTCGGAACGATCTGACTGGGCACCGCCCCTATGCCTGTGGGGACGCGGAGACCCGGCCGCACTGGCAAGCTGCGAGGCGCCCGTGGCCATCGTCGGATCCCGTGGCGCCAACGGCTACGGCTGCGACACGGCCCGCACCATAGGACACCACGTGGCGCTGCGCGGACACTGCGTCGTCTCCGGCGGCGCCTACGGGGCCGACGCCGCCGCCCATTGGGGCGCGATCCGCGCCATGGAGCAATACCCGCAACGGGCCGGACGCACCATTGCGGTATTCGCCGGCGGACTCAGCCACATAGGCCCACAACGCAACGCGACGCTCTTCAACCGCATCATCGATACGTCAGGCGCGCTGATCAGCGAAATGAGCCCGTCCACCATTCCGGAAGCCCGGCGCTTCCTGCTGCGCAACCGCATCATCGCGGCCCTCGCCCACAGCGTGGTGGTCGCCCAGGCACGCCGCCGATCAGGCGCCCTCAACACCGCCAACTGGGCCGCGGACCTGGGACGCGACGTATACGCGGTACCTGGCGACATCACCAACCCCAATAACGCCGGCTGCAACATGCTGATCCACGAGCACCGGGCCATCCTGCTGCCCGACAGCGAGGACGTCAGCGAAATCTGCCACCCCGACCACCAGCCCCCGGCCACGACGGAGCAACCCGCGCCGCACGCCGACGGACAGCAGGCGCTGATCCTCAAAACCATCCGATCATGCCGCGCCCGGGGCGAACAAGCCAACGAAGACACCCTGCTGGAGACGATGACAGCCGCACACCCCGACCAATCCGCCACCCGCACGATCGTCTGGCTCACCGGACAACTCGGCGTCATGCAAGCGCAGGGGCTGATCCGCCGTGCCGAAGACGGCGGATTCAGAATCACCTCCGCAAACTCATAAGACCGCACATCCCGGACGCGCCGGCGGCCATGGGTCCGCCCCTGCCAAGACAATTGGGACCATGAGTCCCAAGCATCTGGAAGATATGTATGACGCAGTAATCGTCGGCGCAGGGGCGGCAGGCCTGTCCGCGGCCCTCGGATTGCTGCGATCCAACCCCATCCGCGAGATGAGCGACGCTGGCCTTGCGCCGAAAATCCTGGTCGTCTCCAAACTCCAGCCACTGCGCTCGCACACCGGTTCGGCGGAGGGCGGCATTGCGGCCAGCCTGGGCAACGTGGACAGGGACGACTGGCAGTGGCACTATTACGACACCGTCAAGGGCGGCGATTGGCTGGTCGACCAGGACGCCGCCAAACTGCTCGCCCAGCAGGCCCCGCAGACGGTGATCGGACTTGAGCATGACGGCGTGGCCTTCTCCAGAACCGAGGACGGTCATATCGCCCAACGGCGCTTCGGCGGCCACACCGCCGATTTCGGAGGCCGTCCGGTGCGCCGCGCGGCCTACGCCGCCGATCGCGTGGGCCACCAGATCCTGCACAGCCTGTGGCAGCAGTGCGTCGCGGAAGGCGTCGAATTCGCCGAGGAGTGGACGGTCACCGATCTAACGCTCTCCCCCGACCGCTCGCACGTCTCCGGTCTGGTGGCGCTGGACACGCACACCGGCGCCACGCACGCCATCCATGCGCGCAATGTGCTGCTCGCCACCGGCGGGGCCGGACGACTGTTCCACACCACGTCGAATTCGTGGGATCTCACCGGCGACGGCATGGCCCTCGCCCTTGACGCCGGCTTGCAGCTTGAGGACGTGGAGTTCGTGCAGTTCCATCCCACCGGGCTCGCGCACACCGGCATTCTGCTGTCGGAGGCCGCCCGTGCCGAGGGCGCGGTGCTGCGCAACGCCGACGGCGAGGCGTTCATGACCCGCTACGCCCCGGACCACGCCGACTTGGCCGCCCGCGACGTGGTCAGCCGTTCGATCATGGCTGAGATCGACGCCGGCAGAGGGGTGACGGACCCGAAGGATCCCGACGGCCCCAGGGATTGCGTATGGCTGGACATGACCGGCATTGATCCCGATCGCATGCAGGCCGTGCTCCCGCAAGTGGTGGAGACCATCCGACACTACGCCCATCTCGACCCGGCCAGCGATCTCGTGCCGGTCAAGCCGACCGCGCATTACACCATGGGCGGCATCCCCATCACCACCGACGGCGAAGTGTACCGGTGGGACGGCGATGGCGCGGACGGCAGGCGCATCGTGGTGGAGGGCCTGTATGCCGCGGGCGAATGCTCGTGCGTCAGCGTGCACGGCGCGAACCGGCTCGGCGGCAATTCGCTGCTCGACGCCTGCCTGTTCGGCACCCGCGCCGGCCGTGCCATCGCCGCGCGGATCCGCCTGGCTCCCGTAGCTCAGGACGATATCGGGGGTTCCGACCCGTTGGCGCGGGACGACAACGCCGACGCAGTGGACCAGGAGGCCAAGCGGCGGGCGGACGCCATCGCCGCGCTGCTCGCCGACGCAGCCGGTACAGACGGTACAGCCAATGCGGCCGACACGGCCGGCGAAACCGACGAAACCACCGCATCCGACGAACGGGAGAACAACCCCTATGCCCTGCTCGCCGATCTCGGCGTCATCATGGAACGCGCCGTGGCGGTACGTTGCGACCGGGATTCGATCGCAACCGCCCTCAGCCGCATCGCGAAGGAGCTCGAGCCACGCTCGGCAAGGATGCACGCCCATAGCGACACCGCCGCCTTCAACCAGGAACTCGTCGCGATTCTGGAGGCGCGCCACCTCGTCACACTGGCCACAGCGGTGCTGACCGCTTCCGACGCCCGCCATGAATCGAGGGGATCCCTGATGCGCACGGACTTCCCCGCACGCGACGACGAGCACTATCTCGCCCACAGCATGACCGACAAAACCGGCACGGTATCGTGGCGGCCCGTCGTCGTCACCGACTACCCGCCCAAGGCGAGAGCATACTGACGCGCCCTTGTGGCACAATAACTGACCGATATGCGCATCGCGCGCCATTTGTTTCGCAAGGAGAATCCGGATGAGTGATCAGGGCCTAGTCACGGTGACAGTACGCGTCAATCGGTTCACGCCTCATCCCGAACGCCCCTCGCGCGCGGACCGCGCCGGACGCCGCGCGAAATCATCCAACCCCTTCGCCAGGAAATCGTCGCCGTTCGGATCCTCCTCACGACGCGCACGGGGCAAAC
>DBKS01000018.1:19916-24098 GCA_002298605.1 Bifidobacterium sp. UBA744
TCCGATGCCGTGTCGATCAACGGCACGCCCACGCTGCTGTGCACGGCTTCGGTGGACCAGTGGGCCCATCCCGCCGTCGAAGCGCCGTCCGACGAAGGCCCCGGCAACGATGGGTTCCGCCGCACCGGGCCGATCCCAAACGAGGCGGAGGCAGGCGCGAATGACGCCGCCAATCAACCCGGCCATGGGGGAACCGTCGACAGCCATCCGAACGCAACGGGTGATCTCGGCGTCATCGAGCTCGCCCCGCTGCCCGGGTTCCCCGTCCAGCGCGATCTGATCGCGGACATCGATCCGATGCTCGATCAGATCAGAAGGCTCAAGCCGTATCTTCAGGCGAAGAACGAGCTCAAGACCACGGCCGACGGCAAGATCAACGTCTTCGAGTATCTGCAGAATCCCCAGCAGCTCGCCAACTACGAGATGCTGACCAATTGCATCGCCTGCGGTGTATGCGAAGGTTCCTGCCCGGTTTTCGCGGGAGGCGACGCCTTCATCGGACCGGCCGCGCTGATAGCCGCATCCCGTTTTATCAACGACTCGCGCGATGGCGCCACATCGGAACGTCTCGAACAGATCGACACCCCCGACGGCGTGGCGGCTTGCCAGTCGGTGCGCGCATGTGGCCGTCAATGCCCGCGCGGCATCGACGTCGGAGAGGAAATGTGGCAAATCGTCGCCAAAGTTCGCGAACGCGCCTGAACGCGACGCCGTCGAGCAAACCCAACACCGTGTTCATCGAGGTCTTGCGCCCCGCTATTGTAGAACCTATGGATAAGACTTCATACACGAATCTGGCCAAGTCGTGGGAATATGCCGAAACCGTCGCGCAGGCCAGGCAGCCCGAACGGCTCGCAGCCCTGCGCCAAGCTGCCGAGCAGGAGGGATTCCCACAGGAATCGGCATGCCAGGCGGATTTCCTTCGCCTTCTGGTCAGGCTCTCGGGCGCCCAATCCGTGATCGTCGTGGGAACGGGCTCCGTCAGCGAAACATATCAGCTCATTAACGGCCTGCAAGGCGGAGGACAGCTTACCGCCGTGGATTCCTCGGCCGCCGGGGCCGCGGCCATTCGCAAACTGTTCGTCGCACTCGACGACGAAACCGACACCACACTGCGCGTGGTCAACGTGGCGGCTGGTCAGTTTCTGCCGCGTCTGAACGCCTCCGATTACGATCTCATCGTCGTGGCCGGCGACACGGCCAACTACGAGCCGGCCTTCGGACAGGCCGAGCGTCTGCTCAAACACGGCGGGACCATCGTCTTCACCGATGCTCTCGCGTTCGCCTCCCGCAAGGCCAACGGCGGTTTGATGAATCCCGCGGATCGCAGCGACAAGGCGGTGACACTCCGTGCGCTGATCGAGGAGGCGCAATCCGACGAGCGCTTCACCACAACGCTGATTCCGGTCGGCACCGGCCTGCTGCTGAGCGTCAAGCAATAGCGGCCGGCACCTGCCGATCGCCGGTCCCCGTCTATTTGCGCCGTCCGCCTCTCACGCCCGACAGCGCCACCTCCACGGCCTGGTCCACATCGTCGGTGATCACCACCAGCTTCGGATCAAACCCCGAGATCATGCCCCGTTCGCGCACGGTGTCAAACAGCCAGGCGAACAACCCCCGCCAGTACGCGGAGTCGAACAGCACCACCGGCATGTGGGCCACCTTATGCGTTTGCACCATGGTCAGCACCTCGAACATCTCGTCAAGGGTGCCGAATCCGCCGGGACAGACGATCACGGCGGAGGAATACTTCAGAAACATCGTCTTGCGCACAAAGAAATAGCGGAACGTCATGCCAAGATTGACCCAGGCGTTCAGCCCCTGCTCGTGGGGCAGTTCGATGCCCAGACCCACCGATTTGCCTCCGGCGAGCGCCGCTCCCCTGTTGGCGGCCTCCATGATACCCGGTCCGCCGCCGGTTATCACGGCCACGCCCGCCTCGGCGATCCGTTTGCCCATGTCGTATGCGGCCTGATACGCGGGATCGTCGCGCTGGGTGCGAGCCGATCCGAAAATACTGATGGCCGGGCCAAGCTCGGCAAGCGCCCCGAAACCGTCGACGAACTCCGACTGGATGCGCAGCACACGCCACGGATCCATATGCAGCCAGTCGGTGGACTGCTCGTCCGCCAGCAAATTGCCTGTGGTGGTGTCGTCGGGCACCATCGGCCCGCGAAGCATCACGGGACCACGGAAATACGTGGCGCTCTGGCCTTCCCTCCGCCTGTCGCCGAATGTCGCCTTGGAGGCGTCATAGGGCTCGTCTTGCCGCCCGCCCCCGGCGGCCGAGGCGGACAGGTCCGGCGCAGCCGCTACCGCGTTCTTCTTGTTTCCGCGTTTTCCTGTGCGTTTCCTGGCCATGGCGCGCTCCTTGTCCGACGGCATCCGCGTGGTATCCGGAAAAATCCGATAGACATCGTTATACCAAATCGCGTCGCCGCCGGTGTTCGGCGCGCTACCGTTTCCTACCGCGAATACGGAAACGCCGCGGTTTGGCGCCTGACGATTGCCGTGCGGACTCGTTCGCCGTCGTCGGCTGCGCCGCGTCGTCGCCGTCAGGCAGCGTCCGCTTCGGATGCCTGGGATGGGCGGCGCGGAATTTGGCGATGAATTCGGGAGTGAACGCGGGCATGCTCATCGTGACCGTGCCGTCCGTCAAACGATGTTCGCGTTCGGCGCCCAGCCCATCATCGTCCGCGTCTCCGTGGCGCGCCGCTCCGGCCAGTTCGGTGCGCCGCGCCTCGCGTTCGAATCGCTTGGACTGGCGACTGAGCAATATGCCGGATACGCAGGCCGCAATCAGCGAGGCGACCAGCACGCCGAAGCGGCTCTCCGCCGACAGTTCGGTATCGGCGTACGCCAGCGAGGCGATCAGGAACGACACCGTGAAACCGATGCCGCAGGCGCAGGCCGCCGGGACCAAGTCACGAACACACAGTCCCTTGGCCAGTTTCAAACCGGCTGCATGGGTGGCGATCCACGCCGTGGAGATGATACCCACGGGTTTGCCCACCACCAAGGCCACCACAATGCCGACCACCACCGGGGAGACCATGAGGGCCGGAGTCAGCGAGCTGAAGCGCACGCCGGTGGCGAACAGGGCGAAAACAGGCAACGCCACCAAAGCCGACAACGGCTGGAGCTTGTTGTAATACCGTTCGGTGCGCGCGGTTTTCTCACCGTGCATCTCGCGCGACGGGGTCAGCAATCCCACCAGCACGCCGGCCAGTGTGGGATGCACCCCCGCCTCGAACATCATGATCCAAGCCAGGATGCCGACGAATCCGGCGACCAGCCATGGCACGCGCTTCATGCGGACCAGATACGACCATGCGGCCGCGCAGGCGGCGATGCCCACGAACCAGTACCAGTCAGACAGCGACGAGAAGAACACCGCGATCAGAATGATGGCCAGCAGATCATCCACGGTGGCCAGCGTCATCAGGAACGCGCGGATGGATCCAGGCAGGGCCTTGGCGAACAAGGCGAGCACGGCCAGCGAGAAGGCGATATCCGTGGCCGTGGGAACGGCCCACCCCTGGGCGACGGTGGCGTAGTCGACCACTTCGCCCGAGGCGATGATCTGATATCCGGGCGCCGGGGGCGCAAACTCCGAATACAGCCAGGTCACGCCCAGGAACAGCACAGGCGGTACCAGCATGCCTCCCACCGCGCACAGCATCGGCACGGCCGCCGCCTTGGGATTGGACAGCGAACCGGTGGTGAGCTCCTGCTTCAGATCAAGCCCCACCACCAGGAAAAAGGCGGTGAGCAGGCCGTCCTGCGCCCAATGCCCCACCGGCAGGTCGATATTGGTGTATGGGACGGCCACATGGGTTTCGGCGATATGGGCAAACACGTCGGCGGTCAGCGGCACATTGGCCAGGACCAGGCCCAGCAGGGCGAAGCCCAGCATGATCAGGCCCGATATGCGATCGGATGCGGCAATATGCCTCACGGTTACCCACACATTCTTCGATCGCTCCGCCATGACATCCTTTCCGGTCGCACTCGATATAGTGCAATTGTACCGATTGACGTCGGACGTTCCGCCCCGGGCGCAGCCCGCTCCCCGACCGTCGATCCGGCCAGCACCGCGGTCCCGAGACATCGAAGCAATATTGGAAAAGCCCTCGTAGCTGCTGCTTCCGAGGGCTTGCGTGCGCCAGACAGGATTCGAAC
>DBKS01000018.1:24229-48482 GCA_002298605.1 Bifidobacterium sp. UBA744
ATCCGCTGGGCTACTGGCGCATGTTGTCTTTGAGGCAACTCCGTACATATTACCCACTGTTCACGAATCTGCAACCCGGCGTGTCACGCCGTTTTACGATCCGCGATACGATCCATCGAACGAGCCGGCACATGCGCCGACCGATCGCGCCGCATCAGTTTCGGAGCGCCGTCACCCGTCACGGCGTCGACATCAACCACCACGACGTCGACATCGTCACGGTCGGGCAGCGTGAACATCGTCGATTCCAGCGCGCGCTCAATGATCGAGCGCAGTCCCCGGGCGCCTGCACCGCGCTCGACGGCGGTCTGCGCAATCGCATGGACCGCGGCGGGCGTAAACTCCAGCTCCACGCCGTCGACCGCGAACAACGCACGATACTGTTTGGTAAGCGCGTTGACCGGCTCGGTGAGGATCCTGGCGAGATCATCGACGGACAGATCGTCCAGCACGCTCACCACGGGCAGGCGACCGACGAACTCCGGCAGCAGGCCGAACTCGATCAGATCGTCCGCATTGGCACGCTCCAGGACATCATGGCCGCCGATCTCCCGCGCGTCATCCCACGGTGTGCCGAATCCGCTGGTGCGCCGTCCCAGACGCGTTCGGACGACATCCGACAGCCCGGCAAACGCACCGGCGCAGATAAAGAGAATGTCATGCGTGTCGATCCGCGCGTACTCCTGATCGCGGTGCTTGCGCGCGCCCTCCAACGGCACCGAGGCGACGGTGCCCTCCAGGATCTTCAGCAGCGCCTGCTGGACGCCTTCGCCGGACACGTCGCGGGTGATGGAGGTGTTTTCGCCGCTCTTGCGCGCTATCTTGTCGATCTCGTCGATATAGACGATGCCGTGCCCGGCGCGATCCGCATCGCCGTCGGCCGCGTCGATCAGCCGCTGCAGCACGGTTTCCACATCATCGCCCACATATCCGGCCTCGGTCAGAGCAGTGGCGTCGGCGACGACGAACGGCACGCGCAGGATTCTGGCCAGCGTGGAGGCCAGATAGGTTTTGCCCACACCGGTGGGTCCTATGAGCAGGATATTCGATTTGGCGACCTCGACGTTCTTCAATGAATCGTCGCGCAACTCCCCCGTCCGCCCGGCGGGCCCGGAGCCCGAGGCGTCGCTCAGCTTCATATTGACGCGCTTGTAGTGGTTGTATACAGCGACGGAGAGTGTTCGCTTGGCGGCCTCCTGCCCTATGACAAAGCGGTTGAGATAGTCGAAGATCTCATGGGGCTTCGGCAGGTCGATCAGACGCGACCGGGCGTCGTCGGCCCCAGCCTGGGAGATGATCTGGACGCACAGCGCAATGCACTCATCGCAGATGGAGCAATTCGGCCCGGTGACCAGCTTCTTCACCTGGCGCTCGGTTTTACTGCAGAACGCGCAACGCGGCACATCGTCGCCGTAATCAATCACTCGTGTCATGAGCCGTCTCCATACCCCCAATCCTCGCATAGGGCCGACTCGGCCCCGGGACGCGACACCCCGTCGATACGAGGCAAGCCGGCCAGTTCCACGCAATAGGAAAACTGGCCGGCTTGTTTCGCCGAATATCGAGGCGGGACCGGCACTTGCCGACCGCGCCCCTGGCGCATGCCGCTACTTGCGGTGCTCGAGCACCTCGTCGACAATGCCGTAGTCCTTGGCCTGCTGCGCGGTGAGGATGGTGTCCACCTCGATGTCCTTGCGGATCTTCTCAGGATCCTGCCCGGTGTGCTTGGCCAGTGTGTTCTCGAGCCATTCACGCAGACGAATCATTTCCTTGGCCTGCAATTCGATCTCGGTCGCCTTGCCGAAATCCTGCCCCATGGCGGGCTGGTGGATCAGCACACGCGCGTTGGGCAGCATCAGCCGCTTGCCGCTGGCGCCCGCCGCCAGCAGAATCGCCGCGGCGGAAGCCGCCTGGCCGAGGCAGACGGTGGCCACATCGGGCTTGATGTACTGCATGGTGTCGTAGATGGCGGTCATGGCGGTCATGGAACCTCCGGGCGAATTGATGTACATCATCACGTCGCGGTTGGGGTCCTGCGACTCAAGCACCAGCAGCTGGGCCATGATGTCGTCGGCGGACGTGTCGTCCACCTGCACGCCCATGAAGATGATGCGGTCTTCGAACAGACGGGTGTACGGATCCTGGCGCTTGTAGCCGTACGGCGTCTTCTCCTCGAACTGCGGCAGGATGTACCGGGCCTGCGGACCCGCCAGACGCTGGGCGCGGGCGACGAACCGGGCTTCTTCACTTGCCATTGATAGTGCTCCCTTCCTTCGCTCAGGCGTTCTGCTGCTCGGCGCTCATCGAGCCGGCCGTGGTGACGAGCTTGTCGACGAAGCCATACTCCAGCGCCTGCTGAGCGGTGTACCAGTGGTCGTATTCGTTGTCACGGTAGATCTCCTCCACCGTATGGCCGGTCTGTTCGGCGGTCAGCTCGGCCATGGTCTTCTTCATGTCCATGATGAGCTGGGCATTGATGCGCACATCGGTGGTGGTGCCGCCCACGCCGCCGGACGGCTGATGCATCAGCACGCGGGCATGGCTGGTCAGGAACCGCTTGCCCTTCGTGCCGGAGCTCAGCAGGAACTGGCCCATCGAGGCGCACATGCCCAGACCCACAGTCGCCACGTCGGGCTCGATCAGCTGCATGGTGTCATAGATGGCCATGCCGGCGGTGATCGAACCGCCTGGGGAGTTGATGTACAGCCAGATGTCCTTCTTGGGATCCTCGGCCGCCAGCATCAGCAGCTGGGCGCAGATGCGGTTGGCCATGGCATCGGCCACTTCCTCGCCGAGCCAGATGATGCGGTCCTTCAGCAGTCGGTTGAAAATCGGATCCATGGGCCCAGCGGGAGCCTCCTCGCCGGCCATCATGGGCAGGGTTGCAAAATCGCTCACCTTGTCTCCTTCTTGAACTTCACAAACATGTTCAGATTAGCGCCCTCAAGCGACTCAGGGCGATATTTGGCCCCTTTTTCGGCGTGCAGCGTACCGGATCGATGAAGCGGAGAAGCCGCCCGTCCTTCGAAGCGCCGCGGATCGCCCCGCAGCATCCCAAGCCCGGGCGCAGGCCGATTTATTCACCGAATCGCAATGTGACGTCATGCCTTCCTTCACCTTCCATTTCCTACAATTGAAAATGGAACTTCATTCAATGGACTTATGGGGGCCTCCCGATGACAACGACTGTCTCACTGCGCAAAACCGAGGACGACGACTACCGTTATTTTGAAACCTGGTGGAACGACCGCATCATCGCCGATGGGTTGCGCGCCACCGTGGAGGACTATCCGGCAAGCCGCATCGACGAGGCCTTCCACAGGCTCAGCGACGAGGACACATCCGAAAGCTTCGGGCGCACCATCATCGACCCGAGCGGCCTGCCCGTCGGTCACATAGCCGGTTTCGGATGCAAGGATCCGGAGCGCAACGCCACGCTGGTCGTGCTCATCGGCCCGTACTTCCAGGATCGCGGATACGGCTCATGCGCCATGCGGCTGGGCATCCGCCTCGCCGACAGCCAGCTGAGGGCCTCCACCATCACCGCCAACGTGTGGGCGTTCAACCTCCGCGCGCGTCATATGTGCGAGTCCCTGGGCTTCGTCGCGCACAGCCGCCGCGAACACGCCGTGGAACGCGACGGACACGTCTACGACGCTGTGATCTACCAGGCGCGCACCGCGGATCTTGTCCACCGCGCCGACGCCGAGCTCGACGCCCGCGCGCGGGGCGAGGCGCTCGAAAGGCAGCGGTTCGAGCCGACCGCCCCGTCCGACCGACTGTCGAGGCGCTGACAGGCGCCGAGTCGGCTCATCCACGCCACGCGTCACTGCGGCCGGAAGAACGAGGAGCAACGACGAAGGGTACTCAAAGCCTGCGCGGCGCTCGATCGAAATCGAAGAGCACGCCGTCGACCAGATCGCAGATCGCGGGCCAATCCCGGTTCGAGGAGTCGTCATGCACGGCCCATACACTCATGCCCACCGACTTCGCCGAGCGCATACCCGCCAACAGGTCTTCGAACACCGTGCAGTCCGCAGGATCCACGCCAAGCCTCCTGGCCGCCAGCATATAGACGTCGGGCCGGTCCTTGCCCACGCCCCCCGCGTCGTCCACGCTCACCTGGACGTCAAAAAAACCCAGAATGCCCACATGCTCCATGGCCGGCTCCCTGAGGCTCGGCGGAAGCGACGTGGCCACGGCAAGCTTGGCGCCTCTCGCCTTGAGATCCCGCAGGTATTCCCTGGCATGCGGCTTCGCCTCGACGACAGTGGCATAGGCGGTGCGCGCCATGTCATCCCATTCCGCCATCAGCTGTTCGGGCGTATCGTCCAGGCCAAATCGCGCAATGGTGTATTCGGCGATCTGCCGGAACTGCATGGCGCACACCGCGGTCATGTAATCGTCCGGAACGTCGACTCCCCGCTTGGCAAGCGAATCGACGTCAACCTGGTCCCACACGCCCATCGAGTCGAGCAGCGTGCCATCCAAATCGAAAATAGCGGCCTTGCCGGCGTTAACCAGTTCCGTCATGACACGGTCCTTGATGATTCGAGCAGTTCACGGGCGTGGTCGAGCGACGCCGCCGACTCGCTGCCGGCCAGCATGCGGGCTATCTCGGCGACACGGTCCTCTCCGGACACCTCATGCACTTCGGTGGCGACGCCACCGTCCCGCGAATCGCCGTAGGCCTTGCTCACCACGATCTGCTTGTCCGCCCACGAGGCGACCTGCGCCAGATGCGTCACCACAATCACCTGATTGGACTGCGCCAACGCGGCAAGCCGACGGCCTAGACGAACCGCCGACTTGCCCCCCACACCGGCGTCCACCTCATCGAATATGAAGGTCATCGAAGGCGCGGCCCCCGTCTCGCAATCGCGATCGGAACGTTCGGCCATCGCCAGTTCCAGCGCCAGCATCAATCGGCTCAGTTCGCCCCCCGACGCGCTTTTGCCCATCGGCAGCCAAGGCGCCCCGGGGAACGCGGCGAACAGCAGCGCGACGTCATCGCATCCATGGGCGTCCAGCGCCGAGGCCGGATCCTGGCTCTTCGTCGCGATGCGCGCCTTCACCTCGATGCGAAGTTCGGCACCGGCCATCGCCAGCCCGCCCAGCTCCTCGTTCACCGTTACCGCCAGCGCCTTGCCGGCGGCAAGCCGAGAGGCATGCAGTGCCTTGGCCGAGCGAACGGCGGCGGCGGCGAGCTTGGCACGTTCGCGTCGCAGCGCCTCGATCCGGTCCGGGCTGGCGTCCAAATCCTCAAGTTCCAGCCGCGCCTGCTCCCGCCAGGCGATCACGTCGTCCAGCGTCGGCCCCCAGCGCCTCGTCAGCTCGTCGAGGTCATGGATGCGCCCGTTCAGCGCGTCAAGATCCACGCCTTCGTCCTCGTCGTCCAACTGTCCGCTCAGGGTCACCACCATATCGGAGATGTCGTCGGTCATCGCCTCGAGCTGGTCGGCCGACTGGTCGAATGCGCCGCCCAAACCGATGCCCCGCAATGCAGTGGCCGCCCGTCCGAGCAGCTGGACGACACCCTGGGCCTCGCCGCCGTCGAAATCCATCCGACCGGGATCCAACGCCCCCAGCGCCTCGCCGATGCCCCGTGCGATGGCTTCAGCGTGCTGGGCGCGGTCGCGTTTCGCCCGTAGCTCCTCATCCTCGCCGTGATGGGGATCCACGCGGTCGATGCGGGACGTCGCGTCCTTCAAATAGTCGAGGCGCTGATTCGCACTGGCCAGCTGACCTTCAAGGCGGGAGAGCCTGTCGTCCATGTCGCGCAGCGCGCGCCACGCCCCGGCATAGTCGGCACGAGCCGCGTCATTGCCGGCATACGCGTCAAGATAGTCGCGTTGCCGGGACGGCGAGGCGATGCGCAACTGATCCATCTGGCCGTGGATGGTCACCAGCTCCTCCGCAATGCCGGCCAGCACACCCTTCGGCACGCCGCGACCATTGAGCATGGCACGGGAGCGTCCCGACGCAGGGATCGAACGCGTGAGGAACAGCTCGCCGTCATCGTCGCCGACCCCCGTCTGCCGCGCCGCCGTTCTGGCGGACTCATTGCCGGTGACGTCAAAGACACCCTGCACCCATGTGGCGTCGGCGCCGGCGCTGATGCGGGCGACGTCGCTTTGCCCGCCGGAAATCAGCCGTATGGCGTTCAGCAGCATCGATTTTCCCGCGCCGGTTTCCCCGGTGATGGCGGTCATGCCGGCGGACGGTTCGAGCATGGCCCGGCGAATCGGGCCGAGATCGTGGATCTCCAGTTCCTCAAGCATTGGTCCGTCCCCCCGTCTCCCGTCTCTGCCTCTGCTCACGCCAGCCGACCACCGGCAAATCGAATTTCGTGACCAGACGTTCGGTGAACGGCGCGCCGGACAGCCTCGCCAGCCGCAGGGTGTCGCGTGACTGGCGCACGTTCACGCGCGTGCCACGCGGCAATTCGCGCTGACGCCGCCCGTCGCAGCAAATCCAGCCGGCCGACGTGGAATTCTCCAGCACGTCAAGGCTGAACGTCGAGCCGGAGCCAATCACCAGCGGCCGGGCGAACAGCGCATGGGCGGCCAGCGGCACCAATTGCAGCGCCTTGACGTTCGGCCAGATAATAGGCCCCCCGGCGGAGAACGCGTAGGCGGTGGAACCGGTTGGCGTCGACACGATGACGCCATCGCAGCCGAACGAGCTCATCTCCACATCATCCACCCTGATCGACAGCTCAACCATCTTGCCCCTGTCGGCGCGCTCGATGGTGATGTCGTTCAACGCCCAATCCCCCAATGGCGACGTGGCACCGGGAAGCCACACGTCCACATGGGCGATCATGCGCTCGTCGATCATGTAATCGTGTTCGGCCACCCGCCGAATGGCCTCGGCCAGCTGGAAGCTTTCGAATTCGGCGAGGAATCCGACGTGCCCCATATTGATGCCGAGGATCGGCACGCTGGTGCAGTGCACCAATTCCGCCGCGCGCAAAATGGTGCCGTCGCCGCCCAGCACCACCACGATCTCGGTATCGTCCGCCACCACTGGGGGCGTCACCGCGAAATCAGGGGCTTCGAGGTTGTCGACGATGCTCACGTCAAACCCCACCTGGCGCAACTGGGCAACGACTTCGGCGACGATGGTGCCGCTGGCCCGAAGACGCTGATGGGTGACCACCACGGCGCGGCGCATGCTCATGAAAGCTCCTTTCGTCCGGCTCCCCCACCAATCCTAGCGGGTTCGCGTCCGCACCGCGCAACCGCACGACCAGGCGGCCCGGGTCGCCATTCGCGCCGCGCCCTCCCGCGGAACCTTCCGCAAACACGAAACATGGTGGTGGCGCGGGGATTATATGCTGGGATTGCATGTTGGCGGCACTATCCGAAAAACTGGGGGTAGGGGGTCCCATGGATTTAAGCGTCTTCAACGACATGGTTGTCGAACCCGGTCATTACGGCCGCGTCACAGTCATCGGCAAAGCCGCGTTCAAGGATGGCGTGTTCTTCGACCTGCTGGAGGTCCATGGATCGCTTGACGCCCACCATCTGACCGGCAACATACTCACGGTGGACGGTGCCGTGACCGCCACCGGTTCGATAGGGGTCACATGCCTCAATGGCAGCGGCGACATGCGCGTCGCCGGCGACGTGCGCGCCAATCGGATGCAGTTCACCGGCATTCTCGAGGTCGGAGGGTCGCTGCGTGTCGAGGATTGTCTGGATGTGGCCGGGGTACTGCGCAAGCCGCAGCGGATCCACGCCCGCGAGGTGACCGTCACCGGCTATGCCGAAATGGGCGCGCTGCAGGCGACGACAACCGTGCTGATCCGCCCTCTCGACACCATGATGCTGCGATGGCAGTGCTTTCAGCCCTACAACCATCGCAGCGTCATCGGCAGCATCCGCTGTCTGACGCTCAACGCCAAGGACGTGGATTGCGTCAAGGTGTCGGCGCGCAACGCCACGCTGCTGGGATCCACCGTCGTACGGAGCATCCGGTGCCTGGACACCCTGGTCCTGGACCGCAGCGTCTCCGTGGGCGCCGTGTCAGGCGGATGCGAACGGCGTTACGCGGACTAGCAGTTCGCCCCCCACGATGCAAAACCGGGGACGGCCCGTCGGACGGCGTCTGACATGCCGGACGAGCTGTCACCGCATCGTGAGCCACAGCAGGTACTCCACATTGCCGTGCGCGCCTTCGATCGGCGAGACTGTATGACCGCGTACCGCCAGCCCATGCGACCGCGCGCACCGCATCACATCGTCAAGCGCCTTGGCTCGCAACGACGCGTCCTCGACGATGCCGTTCTTTCCCAGGCCCTGCCGTCCCACCTCGAACTGCGGTTTGACGAGCAGCACGACTTGGGCATGCGGCGCGGCCAGACGGGCGATGGGGCCCAGCACATACGTCAGCGAGATGAACGACACATCCGACACGATGCAGTCGGGCCGATAGGGAAGGTCATCGACCTGCACGTCGCGAATATTCGTGCCGCTCATCTCGATGACGCGGGAATCCGAAGCGATGTGGGGATCAAGTTGGCCATGTCCCACGTCCAGCGCGATAACCTGCGCGGCGCCGCGCCTCAGGAGCACATCGGTGAACCCGCCGGTGGACGCGCCAATGTCCAGACAGTGCCGTCCCCGCGGCTCGGGCAGACCGAGCGGGCCGAAGGTGTCGAACGCGCCGATCAGCTTGTATGCGCCCCTCGACACATAGTCCTCGCCCTTATCCACGCGAAGCGGCGCCATACCGGAGACGACCGCCGAGGGTTTGGTGACGACTCTGCCGTCAACCGTTACCTTGCCCGTCCTGATGAGCCGCTGCGCCTTGGACCGCGAACTCACCAGCCTCGCCGACACCAGCATCATATCGAGCCGGCCGGCGGTGTTATGGTCGATGCCGCTCATATCAGGATTGCCGTTGATCATTCAGTTCGCGTCGCAAAGTGTCCAGCGTCCTGTCAAGCGCGTCGAGGCGATGCTCGTCGTCCAGGACGTCGATGCCGGCGAGATCCGGATACCGCACGTCGAGCGGGTCGCGTCGCGACGGTTCCTGTTGCCGTTGGTCGCTCACAGGTTCTCCTCCCCCGACCCGGGATCGATGCGGAATGACGGCAGATCCCCGGCCTCCGGAGCATGACCGGCATCAGCCAGGTCCCAGGCCAGACAGCAGGCGGCCCGCAGCGCATCTAGGCTGGTTTCGTCGCTCACCGTCACGCGCCCATCGGCATGGATCGTCGCCTGCTGACGGCCGCAGCGCCATACCGGCTGTTCCGTCGACCGTTGGCGCCGGGGCGCCGGATGGCTGCGATTCAGTCCGATGAGATTGCGCGCGATGAACGTCGGCCTCAGATGGGCCGGAGCGAGCATCAGCTGCAGCGGATCGGCGACGCCGGTCAGCACCACCATGGAATCATAGCCACCGCGATTGCCGGCCTCGATATCGGTGTCCAACCGATCCCCGATCGCTATGGCGCGTTCCTGAGGCACCGGCGCCGCACCGCCGGCGTGCAGCATACGGGCCTCGTCATACATGGCGGACTCGGGTTTGCCGGCGGAACCCACCGGTTGGATGCCCGTGGCTTCGATCACCGCATTCACCAGCGACCCGCAACCCGGGGCAATGCCCTTCGCCCGTGGAATCGTCAGGTCGCGGTTGGTTACGAAATATGCGGCGCCCCGCTCAACGGCATAGGCGGCCTGCGCCAACGCGGCCCACGGCATTTCCGGATACCAGCCCTGAATCACCGCCCGGGGATCGTCGTCAACGCTCGTCACGGGTTCAAGCCCGTTGCGACGGACCTCCTCGGCAAGATGCGACGATCCGATGGTCAGCACCTTGGCACCTTGCGGCACATGCCGCGCAACCATGCGGGCGGCCACCACCGATGAGGTGATGACCTGCCAGTCGGCCACATCCAGACCGAAGCCGCGCAACTGGTCGGCCACCACATGTTGAAAACGCGACGAGTTATTGGTGGTGTACTCAATGGTCATGCCCGCCGCTTCGGCCGCGCGAATCGCCTCGGCCGCATGTGGAACCGCGTCGCCGCCGCGATACACCACACCATCCAGGTCCAGTAGCGCCAGATCATAGGACCGGGCCACCGAAGTGGCCAGGCCTTTGAGAAACCGGGTCATTATGGTCGCTATTCGGCATCGGACTCGGACGATGCGGAACCGTCCTCGTCGCCATCGGATTCGGAAGCCGCCGCGGCGGAGTCGGAGTCGTTCGCTCCGTCAGATCCATCGGAATCGTCGGATCCGTCGGAAGCCGCGACCTCGTCATTGTCCGGACCGCCCTCATCGCCGTTGGATTCGGGATCGTCCTCGGAATCGGAATCACCCTCATCTTCGGATTCAGAGCCGTCCTCGTCATCATCGTCGGGCGCGTACTGCGCCTCATCTTCGCTGATGCCCAGCTTGTCGAGCTGATCATCAGAGAAGTCGGCCAGATCATAGTCAATGACCACGTCCTCGGCGTTTTCGTCATCCTCGTCGACCTCGGCGTAGGCCTCCTCCAGCTTGTCGAGCAGGGTGTCGAGCTTGGCGGCGTCATCCGGCCGTCCATCCTGTTCGAGGAAGTACTGTTCGGCCTGCACGGCGCGCATGCGATACTCGCCCGACAGCCCCTTGGCCCTGGCCACGGTGCCCGCGATCTCAGCGGCCTTGGCCCACATGCCCAGATCGGACAGGGCGCCGGCATACACCAGGAACATCTCCGCCTTGGACTCGCCGCGCAGCTGCTTGGCCTCGTCTCCGGTGGCCACCTCGACGGCTTTCTTCGGATTGCCGGTGCCACGCTCGCAATCGGCGATGAACGGCAGATAATCCAAATACCCATTCATACGGAACGCGGTGCGGAACTCACGCAGCGCCAGCTTGTAGTTGCCCTGACGGTAGGCGATGAACGCGAGGGTCTCGCGCGCCATGTCGATACGGGAAGCCTGGTGGGCGATCCACTTGGCATGTTCAAGCGCCAGCGCGGGATCGGACTCCTCAAGGGAGTAGGCGGCCAGCATATGCAGGCCGATGTTCTCGGCATGCTCCTTGCTCAGGCCGCGCAGGCGCTCCTTTTCGTCCTTGGACAGCATGTACCATTCCATGCCCTTGGGCATCTTCGGCTCGCCCGGGCGAGGATCGGTATACGGATTCTGCGAGGGGAAGGAGATGGTTCCGTCGGAATTGCGACGGGCCTTGTCCCAGTGTGCGCCGCCACGGCGATTCTCATGGAATTCGCCTTGCTCGTCCACATGACCGCGGCTGCGGTCGTTACGATCATAGTCGCGACGCGGACCACGGTCATCGCGACGACCGTCACGGTTGAAGTCGCGATGATCGTCACGACGCTCAGCATGCCGATTGTCGCGACGATCGTCTTGCCCGAAACGACCGTTGCCGTTATAGCGGGGATTCCCGCCGCGGCGGAAGTCCCGGTTGCCGTCACGACGATCGTTATGGAAGTCCCGACGGTCGCCGCGTCCGGTTTCATGCCCGGAATCGCGGGTCATCTGCTCCCCGTCGTGATCATGGAAGTCGCGATCACGGAAATTACGATCGCCATCGCGATGGAAACGGGGCTTGTACCCGCCGCGGTCATGACCACGGAACCCGTCACGGCCACCATGTCCGCCGTCACGACGGAACCCGCCACGCTCACCATCACGGCGGTTCCCACCATGCTCACCGTCGCGACGGAACCCACGGCCGCCATTGCCACGGTAGCCGCCGTGGCCTCCCCGGCCACCGTGTCCGTATTCGCGACCGCCGCCAAATGAAGAGCCGGAATGCTCATTACCTTCTGCCATATATTCCATTCCTTTACTGCGCCGTGCCCGTAGCGGGCGGCACCTGAGTTACTGGGTCCGAATGTCTATTAGCTAGCGCTCGACTGCGCCAAGGGCCTTCTTGCCACGACGGATCAGGGCGAAACGTCCGGACAGAAAATCGTCATCCTGCAAAGTGGCATCCTCGTCCGTCACACGAGCGTTGTTGAGATACACCCCGCCGGCTTTGATGGCTCGACGCGCCTCGGAAACGGATTTGAACAATCCTGCAGCCTGAGCTGCGTCGACCACGCGATCACCCACCGCAACGCGAGGCAACGCGAGGCCGCCGTGTCCGTCCGCAACGCGCATGCCCTCCACGGCCGACTCGAGCGTGGCCTCGTCGATGGCCGCCAGATCGCCGCGGCCGAACAAGGCCGCCGACGCATCGATCGCAGCCTGGGTGGCCGCCTCGCCATGCACGAAGCTGGTGACTTCCCAAGCCAGCGTGCGCTGCGCCTCGCGAGCGCCGGGATTGGAGCCGGTCTGCTCGACCAGACGCTCGATCTCGGTGCGAGGCAGGAAGGTGAACACCTTCAGCAGGTTCTCCATCTCCGCATCCGGACGATTCAGCCAGAACTGGTAGAACTTGTAGGGGCTGAGCATGGAGCCGTCCAGCCATATGGCGTTGCCCTCGGACTTGCCGAACTTCTTGCCCTGGGCATCAGTGATGATGGGGCTGGTGAACACGTTGACGTCCACGCCGCGCACCTTGTGGATCAGGTCGAGGCCTGACGTCAGGTTGCCCCACTGGTCGGAGCCGCCCAACTCGAGCATGCATCCGAATTCGTCGAACAGGTGCAGGAAGTCGTTGCCCTGCAGCACCTGATAGCTGAACTCGGTGAAGGAAATGCCCTCCTCCGAATTCAGGCGGCGCGCCACGGTGTCCTTTGCCAGCATCGTACCGAGTCGGAAGTTCTTGCCCACGTCACGCAGAAAATCGATGACGCTCATCCGGGCCGTCCAATCGTAGTTGGACACGAACCGCACCGGGTTGTCGCCTTCGGTTTCGAGAATGCCGCCGATCTGGCGCTTCAGACGCTCAGCCCATCCGGCCACCACGTCCTTGGGGTTCAAGGTGCGTTCGCCGGACTGGCGCGGATCGCCGATCAAACCGGTGGCGCCTCCCACCAGGGCGATCGGATGATGTCCGGCCAGCTGCAGATGGCGCATGTTGATCAACTGCACCAGATTGCCGATGTGCAGGGAGGCGGCGGTCGGATCGAAACCGCAATAATACGTGATGGGCTCACCGTTCAGCGCTTTGGCGAGTCGATCCCGGTCCGTTGACTGGGAAATCAACCCGCGCCATTCCAGTTCATCAAGCAGGTTGTCGAATCCCGCTTCCTTGAAATCGGTGACGTGAGCCATAAAAGGTCGCTACTCCCTATCGAATTGTTATGCATTGCCGCCCGTTACAGGGCTTCCCCAGTCTCTCAGCAGAGGCCGACAGTGCGGCGCCCCACCAGTCGCGGATGGGGCAAGCACACCTCGTGAATCGTTCCGGAACCGGACCGGTCACCGTTTCGGCGAACGAAAGGTCTGTTCGACGGCGTCGCGCAGCTGGGCGACAAGCTCCTTGTGATTGACGGGAGTCAGATGCGGAAAGGCCCGGAGCATGCGCTTCTGCTGACGGTTGAGCACCCGATCGGCCGCGGCGCGCAACCGCTGGGCCGACCCGCCCACCATGGACCTGGCCGAATCACCATACGCGCAGACCATTCGCTGCAGTTCATCCACCTTGTTGCGGAAACTCTGCATCGCGCCGACCGTCACCGCGATGTCGACGGCCAGCAGCACGGCGATCGCCACCGCCGAGCAGTGAATCGCCGCTTCGGGCACGGCGGCGGTGGCCACTCGCACAACCGGCTGAACCCATTTGACCACAATGACGGTGAACAGTCCGAATATCAGCGCTCCCGGCAGGCAAACACGACCATTGATGTTGAACCGGTACTGCGAGTAGTCCCACCATCGGGCGCCGAACAGGCGCTCCAAAGACCACGATGTGGCATATTCCAGCGCGCTGGCAAGCAAGGCCCCGCACACGAACAGCGCGACGGTATTGCGCAGCGGGGTGAGCAGCAGGGCGGCGCCCACGGCACCCACTCCGTAAATCGGACAGATCGGCCCGATCAGGAAGCCTCGATTCACCAGGCGACGCTCCTGCACAGAAACGACGATGGACTCGTAGATCCAGCCGATGAGGCTATAGCACATCACCCAGAGGAAGATGTGCTCCAGGACGATCACCCGGCTCATCGCCGCGTCCCCCGACGAAACGTCCCCGGCTTGTGGAATCGGCTAGGCGACAGGGTTTCGCACGTAGCGCTGATCTTATCCGCGACAGTGATCAGATAGCCCTCAAGATGTCGGGGCGGCATCGGCGTCAGGGGGAACATGTGACGCTCGATGCTGTCCGCCTCGATGCGATTCAGCTTGAAGTCGCGCCGGGCGTTCCTCAATGCGGCACGGCCGTGGGTGAACCCGTGCAGTCGATGCGCGCCATTGTCGTCGTCATGCCAGTCATACAGGAAATAGTCGTGCAGCAATGCCGCACGGACCAGCGACCTCGCGTCAACGTGGCGCCACGCATGCAGACGATCGGCAAGCCACACCGCCAGGCATGCCACGCGGATGGAATGGGCGAAGGTGCTCACGCTCCCATGCTGGAGGCAGCGGCGTTCTATGGCCATATGCTCATGGTTGATGATCTCGTGGCCGTAATACTCGACCAGCGATTGAATCCGTCTACGCGTCAGCAGCTGTCCCAAAGACCCGTCCCTTGCAATCCGTTGCCTTCCCTCGATGATTCTACGATATATGGCCGAGGTCCGGCATCGTTCGCATGGATGATCGCTCGGCTCGGCCGCCCCCCTCCCCCACGTATGATTCACGGGGGGAGGATCCGGCCGGTCCGGTGCATCCGGGCCGGGCGCCTAGAACGTGCCGGGGGCGCGGTATGCGGAACCATCCGACGTGGAGTCGGCAAACACCTTGAGCTCCTCGACTTGGGCCTTGGCGTCCACGATCTGTTCGCGGACACGGCCATACGAGGTGCCGCCCTTGCCGTTGCGCGAGTTCACCGACCCATGGCTGGAAAGCACCTCCCTGACCTGAGGCGCCTTGTCGGCAGGCAGAAAGGCCTCGAATGTGGCCGCGAAGTCCTCATCGGTCAGATCCCATAGTTCGACGCCACGGTTTTCGGCGATCTTGACGCATGCTCCGGAAAGCTCATGCGCGTGGCGGAACGGGACGCCGTTCTTGACAAGCCATTCCGCGATATCGGTGGCCAGGGCGAAACCGGTCGGCGCCTCGGCCTCAAGACGATCGGCATCAAACCGCATGGTGGCCACCATGCCGGTGAAGGCTGGCAGCAGCACCTCGAGCGTGTCCACCTGGTCGAAGACCGCTTCCTTGTCTTCCTGCAGATCGCGGGCGTAGGCGGTGGGCAGTCCCTTCAATGTGGCGAGCAAACCGGTCAGGTCCCCGATCAGTCGCCCTGACTTGCCGCGGGCGAGTTCGGCGATGTCGGGGTTCTTCTTCTGCGGCATAATCGATGAGCCGGTGGAATAGCCGTCGTCGAGTTTGACAAAGGCGAATTCCTGCGTGTTCCAAATGATGATCTCCTCGGACAGCCGGGAGATGTCAACGCCTGTCATGGCCGCGATAAACGCGAACTCCGCCACCAGATCACGGCTGGCGGTGCCGTCGATGGAATTATCGGTCACCTTGGCGAAGCCCAGTTCATGGGCCACCGCCTCCGGATCGAGGCCGAGGGTGTTGCCGGCGAGGGCGCCGGACCCGTATGGGGAGGCGTTGATGCGGCGATCCCAGTCGGTCAGGCGCTGCACGTCGCGGATCAGCGGCCATGCGTGGGCCATGAGCTGGTGGGCGAGCAGTACCGGCTGGGCGTGCTGCATATGGGTGCGCCCAGGCATGACGGTGGTGCCGGCTCGTTCCGACTGCGCGATCAGCGCATTGACCAGGCCGAGGAGCTCCCCTGCGACGACACGGGCGTGACGCCGCAGCCACATGCGAATCAGGCATGCGATCTGGTCGTTGCGGGAGCGTCCCGCGCGCAGCTTGCCACCCAGTTCGTCACCGGCGATGTCGATGAGGCCGCGTTCAAGAGCGGTGGCCTCGTCCTCATCGTCCTCAATGGGGGCGAAACTGCCGTCGTCGACGCGACGCTGCAACTCGTCAAGAGCCGCCTCCATGCGCTGAAGCTCGTCATCGGTGAGCAGTCCGGCGCGGCCAAGCGCACGGGCGTGGGCGCGGGAGCCTGCGATGTCATCGTCGGCCAAACGCCAATCGAATTGGGTGGATTTGGACAGTCGGGCGAGTTCCGGAGATGGCCCGGAAGTGAAGCGGCCGCCCCACAGGGCGAGATGTTCTGAAGCAGTATGTTCGGTCATGAGTTCCACCTTACCGGTATGTGTTCCCTCGGAGAAAGGGCTTGGACTGTATAAAAAACAGGACAAGGGCCCCGAACGACCGGAACCCTTGCCCATCCGCACGCCATCCGCATGCATGGCGACGCGATCACTCGACGGTGTTGTCGGGCACCTCGATGCCATTGCCGAACTTCACGTCGCGGGCGGCGGCCACGCGGGACGGCAGACCATAGATGTCGATAAAGCCGTTGGAGGACTTCTGATCGAAGGTGTCGCCGGAATCGTAGGTCGCCAGCTTGTAGTCGTAGAGGGACGCGTCGGAACGACGTCCGGTCACCACTGCACGGCCACCGTGCAAGGTCATGCGAATCTCACCGGAGACATACTTCTGCGTGTCCTCGATGAAGGCGTTCAGGGACTGGGTGGCCGGCGAGAACCACTGGGCGTCGTACACCAACTCGGCCCAACGCTTGTCGATGTCACGCTTGATGCGGTGCTGCTCGCGCTCGAGGCAGCAGTTCTCAAGCTCCTGATGGGCGGCGATCAGGGCCACTGCGCCCGGCGCTTCGTACAGCTCGCGGGACTTGATGCCGACCAGACGGTCTTCGATCAGATCGATACGGCCAATGCCCTGGGCGCCGGCGCGGCGGTTCATTTCCTCAATGGCCTGAAGCGGGGTGACGTCGCGGCCGTCGATCTTCACCGGAACGCCCTGCCTGAACTCGATGGTCACCTCATCCTCGACCGGCGGGAAGGCCGGATCGTCGGTGTAGGTGTAGCAGTCCTTGGTGGGGGCGTTCCACGGGTCCTCAAGGAAGCCGGTCTCGATGGCGCGACCCCACACGTTCTGGTCGATGGAGTACGGGCTCTTCTCGGTCTGCTCGATCGGCAGCTTGTGCTCCTTGGCGAACGCGATTTCCACATCGCGAGTCAGGGACAGGTCGCGGATCGGGCTGATGGCCTTGAGCGTCGGGTCGATGGATGCGATGGAAACCTCGAAGCGCACCTGGTCGTTGCCCTTGCCAGTGCAGCCATGGGAGATGGTGTCGGCGCCGAACTGATGGGCGGCGCGCACCAGATGCTTGGAGATCAGCGGGCGGGAGATGGCGGAAACCAGCGGATAGACGCCCTCGTACATGGCATTGGCCTTCAGGGCCTTCATGCAGTACTCGTTGGCGAATTCATCGCGGGCGTCGACGACATACGCCTCGACCGCGCCGCACGCCAGCGCACGGGCCTTGATGGTCTCCAGGCTCTCGCCGCCCTGGCCGACATCGAGGGATACGGCGACGACATCCTTGCCGGTGCGCTCCTTAAGATACGAAATGGCGACCGAGGTATCAAGACCACCGGAATACGCCAGAACAAGGCGATTGTTGTCTGCCATGTCAAGCCTTTCTCATATGCGGCGTTACTGCGATGACTTCGAGTATATGCATATGTCTGTATATTTATGCACGGCGTGTCGGCGACGGGGACTTCGAGGCCATGTCAAGCAGCCATGTCGCCCGATCGCGTGCGGATTCGTCGCCGTCGGCGATCACCAGCACCGTATCATCACCGGCGATGGTGCCGAGAATATTGCTCAACGGTTGCTTGTCTATGACGGACGCCACATACTGCGCCGCCCCCGATGGCGTATGCACCACGATGAGGTTGCGCGCCGCGGCGACCGAGGTGATCAATCCGTTCAACACCCGGGCGACCTGCTGACTCGCCATCGCCTCGGAAACGAACCCCTGCGTCACCTCATCGACCATGCTTGGCGTGGCATAGGCGGTGGTGCCGTCCGGCCTGCGCACTTTGATCGCGTGAATCTCGTCAAGATCACGGCTCAGTGTGGCCTGGGTCGCCTCGATACCCTCCTCGGACAGCACTTCGGAGAGCTGCTGCTGCGACGTGATGACATGCGAGGCGAGAGCGGCCTCAATCGCGCTATGCCGTGCGGCGCGCGAACTCGGCCGCTGCAACGGACTCGAAGCCTGATTGCTCATCTTCGACAACGCCCTGATCAGGCGACGTCACCCAGCAGGCTGCTGTCGCCGCGCTGCTGAGCCACCAGCCATGTCAGTAAAGCCTTCTGCGCATGCAGGCGGTTTTCCGCCTCGTCCCAGACCACGGACTGCTTGCCGTCGATCACCGAGGCGGTGACTTCCTTGCCGCGGTAGGCGGGCAGGCAGTGCTGGAACAACGCATCGGGCTTGGCCAGGGCCATCAGCTCGTCATTCACCTGATAATCCCAGAACGGCTTGGAGCGAATGGCATACTCGGCCTCCTCGCCCATCGACACCCAGGTGTCGGTGAACACGCAGTCGGCGTCCTTCACCGCCTCTTTTGCATCGGTGGTCACCAGAATGGAACCGCCGTTCTCGGCCGCGATGCGCTCGGCGTCGGACACAATGGCCGGATCGGGCAGATAGCCGTAAGGGCCGGCCACACGCACATGCATACCGGCAACGGCGCCTCCGAGCAGATAGGAGTTCGACATGTTGTTGGCGGCATCGCCCACATAGGCGATGGTCTTGCCCTTCAACGCATCCACACCGCCTCGGAACTGCGCGATGGTAAGGAAATCGGCCAGTATCTGGCAGGGGTGGAACTGGTCGGTCAGCGCATTCACCACCGGGCATGTGGCGTACTTCGCCATCTCCTCGACACGCTCCTGGCCGAAGGTGCGCCACACAATGCCATACGCCATATGCGTCAGCACGCGCGCGGTGTCGGCCACCGGCTCCCCTCGCCCGAGCTGCGAGCTCGACTTGTCGATAACCAACGGATATCCGCCCAGTTCGGCGACGCCGATGGAGAAGCTGGAACGCGTGCGGGTGCTCGGCTTGTCAAACAGCACCGCGACGGCCTGGGGACCTTCAAAGGGGCGAGAATAGAAGCGGTTCTCGCGGAAGCGCATACCAAGCTCGAGGATCTGCTTCTGTTCCTCATGATTCACATCGTCATCGCGCAGCATATGGCGCAGCTGACCGGTCATGGTAGTTCTCCTTGTAATGATCGTTCGATTGATGATGGATACGTTCTAGACACGACGGCGATCGAGGCCCGACGCTCAGTCGTTCGGCAAGTTCCCAGGCGCCTGCGCGAGAATCGACACGCACTGATCGACGTCCCCGGCGCTTACCACCAGCGGCGGAGCGAAACGCAGGGCGTCCGGCGCGACGGCGTTGACGATCAGGCCATGTTCAAGAGCCCAATTCGCCAGCGCATGCGAGCAGGGATGGGAAAGCTCGACGGCGTCAAGCAAGCCGCGACCGCGCGTGGATACGTACAGCGGATTGCCGCAGGAATCAAGGCCCTCACGCAGCTGACGCCCACGCTCCTCGGCGTTGACCAGCAATCCGTCATGCTCGATCACGTTCAGCGTGGCCAGCGCGGCTGCGGCGCCCAACGGGTTGCCTGCGAAGGTGGATCCGTGGGAACCCGGGGTGAACAACGCGGACAGCTTCGAGCCGAAGGCGATCAGACCGCCCATGGGGAAGCCTCCGGCGACACCTTTGGCGAAGGTGACGGCATCGGGGATGACGCCACCGGAAAGATCCTCGCGCTGAAAGGCGAACCAGGTCCCCGTACGACCAATGCCCGTCTGCACCTCGTCGAAGATGAGCAGCGCATGGTTCCTGTCGCACAGCTCGCGCACCTGACGCACATAATCGGCACCCAACGGCCTGACACCGGCTTCACCCTGAATGAGCTCCATGATCACCGCGGCCACCGGGCCCTTGGCATGCTCACCGACGCCCGTCTGGGCGAAGGCGTCGTGCATGGCGTCGTAATCACCGGCCTCGACGAACTCGATGGCCGGCACCAGCGGCTCGTACTGCTTGCGAATCGTCGGCTTCCAGGTGGCGGACAGCGCGCCGAGCGTGCGACCGTGGAAACCATGAGTCAGCGCGAGGATGCGGGCCGGCTTGCCGCCGACGTCCGGCAGTGCGCCATGTAATGTGCGACCGTACAGCTTCGCCAGTTTCAGAGCCGCCTCGTTGCCCTCGGCCCCGGAATTGCCAAAGTAGACATGCGAGCCTTCCGGCGCGCCGGCGAGCTTCACGAGCTTGGCCGCCAACTCGATCTGCGGTTCCGTGGCAAAATAGTTGCTGACATGCGCGACCTTGCCGGCCTGATCGGCCACGGCGGCGACCCATGCCGGATGCGCGTAGCCAAGGGCGTTAACCGCGATGCCGCCAAGGAAGTCGAGGTATTCGTTGCCGTCGGCATCCCACAGGCGGGTACCCTTGCCGTGATCCATGACGCGCAGTGGGGTGCCGAACACGTTCATGTGGACATCGCGATATTCCCCGAGCCACTTGGCGTCCTCGGGACCGAGCTGTTCAGTTGGTGTAGCCATAGGAACTCCTCATTTCCATGCCGTCTTCAGGAACGACCATCGTGCCGATGCCGGCAGTCGTAAAGATCTCGTTCAAAATGGAATGCGGCTTGCGTCCGTCGATGATATGCGCCTGCGGAACGCCTCCGTCAATGGCCCTGACGCAGGCCTCCATCTTGGGCCTCATGCCGGATTCCAGATCAGGCAGCATATCGCGCAGGTTCTCGACGCCGATGCGGCCGATCAACGAGTTCTTATCGGGCCAATCGGCGTACAGGCCATCCACGTCGGTGAGAATCACCAGCTTGCGCGCGCCGACGGCGGCGGCCAGGGCGGCGGCGGCCGAGTCGGCGTTCACGTTCAGCACTTCGGTGGCGTCATCCTCGTTCGGTGCCACCGACGAGACCACCGGGATGCGCCCGGCGTTGATCAGATCCTCCACGGCGGAGGCGTCCACCGACACCACGTCGCCGACCAGGCCGATATCGGTGGGCTTGCCGTCGATAATCGGCTTGCGCTGCATGGCCGAGAACAAGCCGCCGTCCTCACCGGACAGGCCGACCGCCAACGGACCGTGCGCGTTGATGAGACCAACCAGCTCGCGCGATACCTTGCCGGTCAGGACCATGCGCACCACATCCATGGCCTCCGGCGTGGTGACCCGCAGGCCACCCTTGAATTCCGATTCGATGTTCAATGCCTTGAGCATCTTGGAGATCTGGGGGCCGCCGCCGTGGACCACCACGGGGTGCAGGCCGACTTGGCGAAGGAACACCATGTCCTCGGCGAAGCACTGCTTGAGATGCTCGTCCACCATGGCGTTGCCGCCGTATTTCACAACAATGCGCTGTCCCGCAAACTCCTCAAGCCAGGGAAGCGCCTCGATCAGCACCTCGGCTTTCTGGTCGGCGCGCAAATCCGTATGCACGTCGAAGTGGAACCCCGGTCCCTTGACTTCTGCCATGAACCGTTCCCTCCTTTGCAAGTCTTTCTGGATTCAGCTTTCGTAATCCGCGTTGATATGGACGTATTCGTGAGTGAGGTCGTCGGTCCACACGGTGGCCTCGGCGTCTCCGGCGTTGAGATCGATGTCGATGTGCACCTCACGGGGGGTCATATCGACCTCGGAACGGTCGCGTCCGGCGCCCCCGTGCTCGCAGATGCGCACGCCGTTCACATCGACGGTAACCTGTTCGGCGTCGTATGGAGCGACGTTCGCCGGCACGGTGCCCAGCGAGCTGACGATACGACCCCAATTCGGATCATTGCCGCTGATCGCGCATTTGAGCAGATTGGAGGCCGCCACGGCCCGACCGCAGGCCAATGCGGCCTCTTCGCTGGTCGCCCCGGCAACGGTGATGCGGATATCATGGCTGGCACCTTCCCCGTCGCCGACGATCTGACGCGCCAACGAAGCGCAGGCCCGGGCGACCAAGGTCTTGAATTCGCTCGGATCCGCGGTCACGCCCGACGCCCCGGACGCCAGCAGCAGCACGGTGTCGTTGGTGGATTGGCACCCATCCACATCAATGCGGTTGAACGAGGTCTCCGTTCCGGCCGACAGCGCCTCCCTGGCCAACGCGGGATCGACGACCGCGTCGGTGGTGATCACGCACAGCATCGTGGCAAGCTGCGGGGCGATCATGCCTGACCCCTTCACCATGCCGCCAAGCTTCCAGCCATTGGAACCTTCCAACGTCACGGTTTTCGCTTTGGTGTCGGTGGTCATGATGGCATGGGAGGCGTCGGCGCCGGCCTGCGCCGTATCGTCAAGCGCCTGATAGGCGGCGCGGGCGCCCGCCAGCACATGGTCGAGAGGCAGCAGCTCGCCGATCAGACCGGTGGAGCACACAGCCACCTCGTCCGCCGGCACGCCGAGCAGGGAGGCGACGGTCTGGGCGGTTTGCTCCGACTGCCGGTAGCCCGGCTGGCCGGTGCATGCATTGGCGCCACCGGAGTTGAGAATCACGGCCTTGACATGCCCGTCCGCCACGGCGGCGCGGGACCACTGCACGGGAGCCGCGCAGAATCGATTTGGGGTGAACACGCCGGCGGCCACATCAAGCGGGCCGTCATTGACCACCAAAGCCAGATCCTTTTTGCCGGCAACGGCGGAAATGCCGGCCTTGACGCCGGCCGCGCGGAATCCCGATGCGAAGGTTACACTCACGGTGCCACTCCAATCTTGGTCAGGCCCTGATCTTCGGGAAGCCCCAGGGCGATGTTCAGCGACTGCACGGCCTGTCCGGCCGTACCGCGATTGAGGTTGTCGATCGCGGCGAACGCGATGACGCGGCCGGACTTGCGGTCCGTGACAACCTGAATATGCGCGGCGTTGGAACCGATGATGTTGCCGGTGGCAGGCAGCGTGCCCTTGGGCAGCACCACCATGAAGTCCTGGCCGGCATAGGCACGCTCCCAAACGGCGCGGATATCGTCATCGCTCATCGACAACGCCTTGTCGGTCATCCTGGCGGACACGCAAGCCAGGATTCCGCGTGACATCGGCGCCAAAACCGGGGTGAACGACAGGGTGAACTCATTCGCCTCGGCGGCGTCCAGCCCCGCCGCATGAGCGAAGTTCTGCAGGATTTCGGGAATATGGCGATGGGTTCCGCCCACGCCATACGGCAATGCGGACTGCAGCGCCTCGGCGGCGAGCAGATTGGTGCGCTTCAGCGCCTTGCCCGCGCCGGAATAGCCCACGACGAGATCGGCGACGATGTCGGTGCGCTCGACCAGACCCTCCGCCACACCCGGCTGCAGCGCCAGCGTGGTCGCCGTCACATTGCACCCCGGACCGGCGATGCGCCTGACGCCGGGCAGGGCCTCGCGCTGACGCGCATACGAACCGTCGGCATGCGTGCCGGTGATGAGTTCCGGCATGCCATAAGTCCAATGCTCATAGAAGTCCCCGCCGTAGAACTCATCCCAGGCGGATCGCTCCTCAAGACGATGATCGGCCCCAAGATCGACGACGACGGCATTGGGATCAAGCTGGGAGGCAAGCTTGCCGGATGCGCCATGCGGCAACGCCAGCACAATCACGTCATGACCATTGAGCACCTCGGGTGTGGTGTCTTCAACAGTCAGATCAGCCAATTGGGGAATATGGGGCATATGCGCGCCCATCTTCTCCCCCACCGAGGAATGACCCGCCACGCAGGTGACCTCGAAATCAGGATGCGCCGCAAGGATCCTCAAAGCCTCCCCGCCGGCATATCCCGTGGCCCCGGCCACCGCAACCGTATACTTCGCCATATCACGTCCTTTGTTCATGAATACTTGCATAAGTATACGCGCTATGCAGACCAATGCATAACTATGCAGTCTGCGTGTCGCCTCCGGATTGCGAGCCGCCGCCATCAAGCCCGTACAGCTGCAACGCCATATCGGTCAGGCTCATGCCGTTGTAGGCGGCCCACAGCACCACCAGCGACGTGAGCACGTTGACGATAACCGCGGCAAGAGCCAACCCGAACCCCTTCATATGGAAGGTCCGGGTGCGCCACATGGCCAGCGCCCCGATCACCGCCGGCAGGATTGGCATATTGGAGAACAGCAGCGCGACGACGAAGGCGATCACCGCATAGGGATCCCAGTGCCCGTACAGCGGATTCTGACGCGGATCATCCAAGTCGATGCCGTAACGCCGCGACATGCGACTCAGTTGACGGCCGTTCTGCGGCGGCTGGCCGAATCGCATATTCG
>DBKS01000018.1:48538-56262 GCA_002298605.1 Bifidobacterium sp. UBA744
GCTGCCGAACAGGCTGTCCGGCGGGATCCGGAGCGCCATACGGATAGGGGTTGCAACCCGGGTAGTCGCCGCGCATGGCGCCATACTCCGGCCTCTGCGCCTGCTGGTTTTGACGCTCCGAATCGTTCATAGTGTCCTTACAGAAGTTCCGACGCCGGACTAGGCGCGCAATTGCGCACCCAACTCAGCGGCCTTGTCGACGATGGCCTTGCGGATGGATTCGCTGTCCTCGGCGCTCAGCGTGCGATCGGCGGCGCGGAAGGTCACCGCATAGGCCAGCGACTTCTTGCCTTCGCCCACCTGATCGCCGGTGAACACGTCGAACAGGCTGATGGACTCGAGGTTCTCTCCGGCGGCTTCGGCAATGGCCGCCTCCAACTGGTCGGCGGTCACACCCGCATCCACCGTGAACGCCAGATCCTGCTTCACCGGGGGGAAGGTGGAGATCGGCTTGGCCTGGAAGGGCTTGTCGTCCAGCGAGGCGAACAAGGCGGTGAGATTCAGCTCGAAGGCGGCGCTGTGCGCCGGGAAGCCCAACGCCTCGTCGACATGCGGATGCAGCTCGCCAACCGTGCCGACGGACGTTCCGTCCGGCAGCACCACCGAGGCCACGCGGCCGGGATGCCACTGGGCGGGTGCATCCGCCGGGGCCGGCTGCACCAGACGCAGCCGGGCGCCAAGACGGTCGCCGATGCGCCGCACGGCCTCCACCGCGTCGGTCCAGTCAACCGGGCGACGATCCTTCAGCCAGCCATCATCGGTTGCGTTACCGGTCAGGATGCCGGCAACGTAGTCGGGCTGCGTCGGCAGACCGGCGTCCAAGGCGGCGAGATCGTCGTCGCTCGGGCGCTGGCCGCCAGGCAGCGAGGGGATGGCCGGTGCGGTCGGATCGAGCAGATAGACATGACCGATCTCGTACAGGCTCACATCCTCCAGCCCACGACGCAGGTTGCGCTGCACGGTCTGGGCCAGGGTGAGCAGCAGGGAGCGGCGCAGGAACTTGCGGTCGCCATACAGCGAATTGACCAATTCGACGCTATGGGCCTTGGTGTCGTCCGGATCATAGCCGAAGTTCTTGTAATCCTCGTCGCCGACGAACGGGTAGCTCAGCGTCTCCACCAAGCCATATTCGGCCAGCGTGTTGGCCACCCAGCGGCGACGCCGCTGATTAAGCGTCAAACCGCCGTCCGCCATCGTCGCCGCGGCCGGGACGCGCACCGGAATCCGGTCATAGCCCACCAGACGGGCCACTTCCTCGACCAGATCGCAAGGCTCGGTCAGATCGGGACGCCAGCTCGGCGGGGTCACCAGAAACTCGCCATTGCCGCCTCCGCCCAGCACACAGCCGATGTCGCTCAACACATCGGAAATGGTGTTGAGATCCAAATCCAGGCCGGACAGGCGCTTGACCTCGCTGGCCTTGAAGTGGATGGACTTCGGCTTCACCGTATTGTTCAGATCCACTGGATGCGAAGAGGCCTTGCCGTTGCCGTAATGGGTCAGCAATTCGGCCGCCATTTGCGCGGCCGCGGGCTGCAGCTGCGGGTCCACGCCACGTTCAAAGCGTCGGGATGCCTCGGAGGGGGTCTTATGACGGCGAGCGGAACGTGCAATCGACACCTGGTCGAAATGCGCGGCCTCGAGCAGAATGTTCTTCGTCTCCGCGGTCACCTCGCCGTACAGACCGCCCATCACACCGGCCAGACCGATGATGCGGGAGCCGCGCTGGCCGTTCGGGGAATCGGTGATCAGCAGATCCTCGTCGCTCAGCTCATGGTCCTTGTGATCCAGCGTGACCAGATGCTCGCCCGCCTTGGCGCGGCGAACCACAATCGGCCCCTCGAGCTTGTCGAGGTCATAGGCGTGCATCGGCTGACCGAGATCCATCATCACATAGTTCGTGACGTCCACGGCCAGGGAAATGGGACGCATGCCGGCGCGGGTGAGGCGGCGGCGCATCCAATGGGGGCTTTTCGCGGAGGGGTTGAAGCCTCGGATCGCACGCGCATAATAGCGGTCGCACCCCACCTGGCCGTGGATCGGATTGTCGTCCTCCACGAACACATCGACGTCGTGCCGGATGGAGGGGTCGACCTGATCGGCGGACAGATCGGGAATGCGCTCATTGAGCCTGGTCACCGGATCGGTGAAGGCGGCGCCGGTGGAGTGATGGAATTCACGCGCCACGCCACGATAGGAGAACGCGTACCCACGATCCGGGGTGATGTTGATTTCGAGGATCGGATGGTTGAGATGCAGCAGTTCCATCACGTCGTCACCGGGCTTGAGCGCCTCATACTGCTCGGCGGTGAAGCCGTAGTTGCGCAGCAGGATGATGCCGTCATGGTTGTCGCCCAATCCGAGCTCGCGTTCCGAAGCGCACATGCCATCGGAAATATGGCCGTAGGTCTTGCGCGGTTCGATGCGGAAGTCACCGGGCAGCACGGCGCCCGGCAGCGTGACGACGACCTTCTCGCCGGCGGCCATGTTCGGCGCGCCGCACACGATGCCGCGCGGCACCTTGTTGCCATTCTCATCGGTGGCGTTGTACCGGTCTCCCACGTCCACATGGGTCCAGCTGATGGTCTTGCCGTTCTTCTGGGGCTCCTTGACGCAGTCGACCACGTAGCCGACCACGATCGGGCCGGTTACGTCGGAGGTGTGGATCTCCTCCTCCTCGAGGCCGACTTTGACGAGATCCTTGGCGAGCTGCTCGTAGGTGAGATCCCCGGGAACCTCAACATGCTCCTTGAGCCAATCGATATCTACCATGGGCATGTCTGATCACTCCCCCATCACAAATTGTTCGCTGAATCGCACGTCGCCCTCCACGAGGTCGTGCATGTCGTTGATGTCGTGGCGCAGCAGCAGCGTGCGCTCGATGCCCACGCCGAACGCGAAGCCGGAATAGACCTTTGGATCCAGACCGGCGGATTTGAGCACGTTCGGATTGACCATGCCGCAGCCGCCCCATTCGATCCAACCCGGACCGCCCTTCTTGTCGGGGAACCACAGGTCCATCTCGGCGCTCGGCTCGGTGAAGGGGAAGTAGCTGGGACGGAGCCGGGTTTTGGCGCCCTTGCCGAACATGGCCACGGCGAGCTTGTCCAGCACGCCCTTGAGATCGGCCATCGTGAGATTCTTGTCGACGGCCAGCGCCTCGCACTGGTGGAACACCGGCGAATGGGTCGCGTCGAGCTCGTCGGTGCGGAACACGCGGCCGGTGCAGGCCAGATACAGCGGCACGCCATGCGTGATGAGCGAACGCACCTGGTCGGAGGACGTCTGGGTGCGCATCACCATGTTGGACCCCACGAAGCCGGCGGCGTCCCTGGCCTTGTCGCCCTTGACGTAGAAGGTGTCCTGCATCTGGCGGGCGGGATGGTCCGGGCCGAAGTTCAGCGCGTCGAAATTGTACCATTCGGTTTCCACCTCGGGACCATCGGCGATGATCCACCCCATGGAGGTGAAGAAATCCTGGACGTCTTCCATAAGCTTGGCCAGCGGGTGACGCGCCCCGAGGGTATGGCGTTCAACCGGCTGGGTCATGTCCACGGTCTCGGCCGCCAACGCGGCGGACTCCTCCGCCTCCTTGACCTCGACCTCGCGGGCGGCGAAAGCACGGCCGAATTCGGCGCGCAGCTTGCCCATGAGCTTGCCGGCCTCTTTCTTCTGATCGGCCGGCAGCGAGCCGATGGCCTTGCTGGCCCGGGTCATCGCCGAATCGGCGCCCGCATACTGCGTCCTCAGCGCCTTGAGTTCCTCCGTACTGGAGGCTTGCCGGATTTTCTCGATACCTTCGGTGACCTGCGTCGTCACCAGTTCAGCGTCGAACAGCCCTGCTTGTGCCACAAGAAACCTTTCGTTTTGCCTTCAAACCGCGTCAAATTGTCCCAGCACGACTAGACATGAGCCCTCATCGCCAGGCTCATCAGCAGAATCGCCGCGCTGGTGCCGAGATTCAGAGATTCCGCCCTGCCATATATCGGAATCGACACAATCCGCCGAGCCCGTTCGAGTTCGCCGGCGTCAAGCCCCCGGGCCTCGTTGCCGAACAGCACGGCCTTGGCGCCCGCGAGCGCGTCCGGATCGGCCAGCGCGTCCGGCAGCGGCTGCGGGGCCCGGCCGGGGGTCCCGTAGACGTCGGCGGCCCACACCTCGATGCCCCGCCGGGCGCAGAAGCCGAAGAACTCGTCGGTTCCCATCGTCGTCACGGGAATATGAAACAGCGATCCCGCGGTGGAACGGATCACCTTGGGGTTGAACCGGTCCACGCAGTCATCGACCAGGATCATCGCCGAGCACCCCGCGGCGTCGGCCGCGCGAATCACCGTACCGGCATTGCCCGGGTCGCGCACCTGCCAGCATGCGGCGACGATTGCGTCGTCCGGCAATCGCAGGTCGTGCGCGTCGACGGACATGACCGCCTCGGCACCCACCGCGACGACGCCCTGGGAGTCCTTGCTCAGGCGGTTCATCACCGCGCCGGAGACATGATGGACATAGATGCCGGCCTCCCGGGCCTCCTCCTCGATGCGTTCCACCGTTCGGTTCATGGGACGGACGGGGCCGGACCCCACGGTCACTTCGACGTACAGGTCCAGCACCGCTTCCGGACGGTACCGAACCGCCTCTCGCACGGACTGCGGACCCTCGATCAGGAAGCGGCCGACGCGTTCCCTGGTTTTACGCGAGCCAAGGTCGGCCACGCGCCGCACCCGGTCGGCTTTGGGATTGTCGATAACTCTGGTGTCGATTGGCATACATGACAGCCTAACGCCGAGGCGTTACTTCCCCGCCCTCCCGGCAAGGCCAGGCGACGCGCACCATCACCCGCCCATGAACGAGAAGGTTCCGGCGGCGGCCGCCGCGAGCAGGGCCACTGCGGGAACGGCCAGGCAAACGCCGAGGAACAGCGTGTCCCGCGTTCCGGCCACGCTCACGCGGGCATGGCTGCGCGGCCCGTCACCGCCGAATCCCCTCGATTGCATGGCCGTGGCGAGCGTCGTGGATCGCCTGATCGACAGCACCAGCAAGGCGAAGGCCTGCGGGACAAAGGATTTGATCCTGCTGTCGTCGCCCAGGCCCCGGGACCGGCGCGAGGCGGTGAGCGCGGCCCAATCGTCCTGCAGCACGGAGGACAGCCGCATACCGGCCAAGCCGCCGTATACAAAACGATCAGGCAGCCGCAGGATCTGGCTGAAGGAATCCGCCAGATCCGTGGCGTCGATGCCCAGCACGGTGATGACCGCGGGAATGCCGATGGCGAGAATCCTCACCGCGGTGGCGACGGCGAGTTCGGCCGAACGGTCGGTGACGTGCATCAGCCCCCACTGCCACCATGTGTTGCCGCCCGTTTTGCCATAGAGCAGCACGGCCAACGCCGATGTGGGGGCGCCTATCCAAACGGGCCATGTCGATTTCACCACCCGCCACGGCGACAAACCGATGGCCGCCAACAACGCGAATTCGACGCCGACCGCCACGCCGGCCGATACCCAGTCCAAACTGAACAGCAGCGGAACGGAGACCAGGAATCCGCCGATCAGGCGGTATGCGGGATTAATGGAGGCCATGATCCTCGAACGGCTTGCCTGTTTCGCAGGCTCGGTGCGCAGGTTGATCGCGCTGACGGGAATCCGGATTCCGCCGCCGTCATGCCATTCGCCGACGGAATCCGCGGACCGGGAGTCCGAAGCGGGCACCAGCTCAACCAGTCGGGCGCCCAGCGCGGTCACCAGGTCGCGATCATGCGTAACCACGATGATGCTCACGCCATCGCCGCGCAATGTGTTGATCAGCGTGACGATTTGCATCCAGGTCCGTCGATCCTGCCCGAACGTCGGCTCGTCCAGCAACAGCACCTTCGGTGCGGCGGCCAGCGCGGCGGCCACGGTCAACCGCCGTTTCTCCCCGCCCGAAAGCGTATAGGGATTGGCATTGGCATACTGGCTCAGGGAGAATCTCCTCAGCAGGTCGCGAGCCCGCGAGCGCGCCTCGTCCTCCCCCACGCCGCAACGCCTCGGGGCGAGCATCACCTCCTCCAACACGCTGCCGGTGGCGAACTGGTGCTCGGGATTTTGGAATACATACGAAATCCTCGACGCCAGGTCCGAGGAACGCCATGCGAGCGGCGAGTCGCCGGCCAATGCGCCAGCAAGCGACGGCGACGCCTCCACCCTGCCGGCCACCGGTTCGAGGAGCCCGGCCAGCGTGAGCGACAACGTCGACTTGCCGGCGCCGTTCGCCCCCACCAGCGCGGTGATCTGCCCGGCGCAAAACTCCAGATCGATGTGCTCGGCGATCGCGACGCCGTTTCGCCCAACGGACAGGTCCCGCGCGGACAGCACCACCGTCCCGTCGCCCCTCGCCGGATCCGCGCTTGGCTCATCCGGCGTGTGGATCCGCGTGATTGCGTCGCCGGGACCGCGGTACCGCTCGGGCACCCATATGCCAAGCTGCGCGAAGTCAAGGGACCGATCGTTGAAAATCTCGTCAGGCGCACCGTCCGCCACCACAACCGTGCGGCGGAACCCGGAACGGTCCACCTCGCCATCGAGCCCCCGACGGGCCACGCGTGCGGCGACCTGGTCGTCGGTTTCCAGCCCCAGCACCACCACGCGATCCACCAGGTCGATCCACGGTCCGGCGCGATGCTCCACCAGCACCATCGTCGAATGACGGCGTTCCAGCGCATCGCGCACCGCGGCGACGATCTCGCCCACGCCGTCGGGATCGAGGTTGGCGGTCGGCTCGTCGAGCAGCAGCACGCCGGGGCGCATGGCCAGCGCCCCGGCCAACGCGAGCCGCTGCATCTGCCCACCGGACAGGTGCATGGCGGATCGATGCAATTCGACACCATCCATACCGACGGCGGCCAACGCCTCGCGCACGCGCCGCCAAATCTCCTCGCGCGGCACGTTGAGATTCTCCGGGCCAAAGGCCACGTTGTCGCCGACGCGCCGAAACACGGTCTGGGCGTCGGGATCCTGCAGCACCAGGCCGACGCGACTCGTCGCCCGGTGCACCTCGACGCCGTCGACGAGGACGGCACCCTCGGTCACGCCTCCCTCGCCGTCCCCGCCGGCTCGTCCATCGGATCCCAGCAGCCCGGCCGCTCCCTCGAGAATGGTGGACTTGCCGATTCCCGACGCGCCCAGCAGCAACACGCGCTGACCAGCCTCAATGGTGAGGTTCAGGTCTCGGACGGCGAAATGCCGGCGCGAGGCATGACGGTACCCCCATCCCCTGAAGACCAATGAGGCATTGTCCTCATGCGGCATGAGCGTCGCCCAGCTTGGCCAGCAGCAGCGCCTCGGCGATCACGTTGTTGCGCAATCCCTCGATGCTGACCGACTCATTGGGGCTATGGGCATTGGCCTGCGGATCCTCGGGACCGGTCACCAGCACCTGGGCGTCGGGGAACAGCCGCTGCAATTCGGGAATGAACGGGATGGAACCGCCCTGGCCCTGGTTGATCGGCTCAACGCCAAATGCCTGCCGCATGGCGTCCAGCGCATCCCTGGTAGCCTCGGCGTTCGGATCCATGGCCCAGCCCATGCCGCATTCGCCGGGCGTCACCTCGACCTTGGCACCAAACGGCGCGTGCCCCACCAGGAAATCCGCCATCGCGCGCTGCGCCTCCTCCGGGCGCTGGCTGGGCGCGGTCCTCAACGACAGGCGGAACGAAGCCTCATGATCGATCACATTGAACGATCCGTCGA
>DBKS01000031.1 GCA_002298605.1 Bifidobacterium sp. UBA744
GAGGTGACGGCGGAGTTGCCCATGTTGGCGTTGAGCTTGGTGAGGAAGCGGGATCCGATGATCATCGGCTCGGCCTCGGGGTGGTTGATGTTGCAGGGCAGTACCGCGCGGCCGGCGGCGATTTCGGAGCGGACCAGCTCCACATCGCAATTCTCGCGTTCGGCGACGTACCGCATCTCCGGCGTGACGATGCCGTGGCGGGCATACCACATCTGGGTGATCGGATGGTCTTTGGCGCGCATCGGATCATGCTTGCGCCCACGCCATTCCTTGGTGGCACGACCGCGCTTGATGGCGCGCTTGCCGTCGTCGCCGAGGTTGCGCCGGCGGCCTTCGTATTCCTCGACGTCGCCGCGGTCTCGGATCCAGTCGAGGCGCAGAGGCGCCAGACCTTCCTTCGGATCGCATTTGGGGCCTTCGGTGTTGTAGTCGATGAAAGGCGCATTCGGGCCGACGCCGGGGGTGTCGGTGAGCTTGATTTCGGTGTATGGCACTTCGAGATCGTATTCGCCGTACTGATACTTGAAGTGCACGGCGCGGGTCTTGCGGATATGCGCCTTGTCACGCTGCTTGGAGCTGCGCGCGGCGATGTCGACACGCTGCTGCTTGGCGAGCTTCTGGGCTTCCTTGGCGTCGCGTGCGTTGGTGAACTTCTTCTCGGTGGCCTCGCTGCCCGCGGCGGCGCGGCCTTCCTGCTCCGCCTGGGTGTCGGCGGCCGGAGCATGGGTCACAATGCGCTTGGCATAGCCGTGCCTGGTGGTGCCGCGCACGGCCTTCCACCCCTCGACCATGGCGCGGGTGGCCTCTTCGGGGTTGTCAGCGCCGGCGATGGCGGACACCGCGAACCATCCGGCGGCCCTGGTGCCGGCCAGCATGGTCATGTCGGCCGCGGTCACGCCTCCGCCGACCACCACCGGGAAGTCGCAGGCCTCGCAGATGGTGTTGATCTGCGCTTCGTCCAAGGTGTGCCCGGAACCGTCATTGCCGCCCACCGAGGCTTCGGGCTTGGTGGAGGAGCGGTGCAGCGGGCCGGCGCCGATGTAGTCGATGCAGCCGTCGGGCAGCTCGTTGATGAGCTTGACCAGACTTTCGGTTTCGGCGCTCAGGCCGACAATCGCCTCATCGCCCAGAAGCGCCCGGGCCTCGCGCGGCTCCATATCGGTCTGGCCGATGTGCACGCCATCCACCTTGATGCCCTTGCGGCGTGCCTGCCATACCACGTCCACACGGTCGTCGATCACGAAGGCGACGGAATCGGACTTGCCGTTGTCCTCGATGATCTGCGCGATGTCGGTCGCCGTGGCGGTCAGTTCGGAGGCGTCGGCGTTCTTGTCTCGCAGCTGGATGAAGGTCGCGCCGCCGTTCAGGGCCTGATCCACCACATCGGTGATCGGACGGCCCTTGCAGTCCTCGGGGCCCACCACGAAGTACGCGGACAGGTCGAAGCTGTCGCGCATCGAGGCGTAGGGGTATTCGTTGCTCATGGATTTCCTTTCCTGCTTGTTGCTACGTGTCCATTACAGTTCGATATTCATCGGCGCGTCGGCGATCCGTTCCGGGCCGGTGTTCCAGAGGGCGTCCAGCAGCGCGACCTGGAAGGATCCCGGTCCGTTCGCGACTGCCGCCGCCGCCTCTCCCGCGCGGTTGTATAGCAGTGATGCCGCCAATGCGGCGGTGAGCGGATCCGCGACCGCCAGATAGACGGCGGTGATGCCGCCCAATGAGCAGCCGGCGCCGGTGATTTTGGTCATCATCGGGCTGCCGCCGGGCAGTCGGTATACGGTGGCGCCGTCGGTCACCAGATCCACGCCGCCCGACACGGCTACGGCCGCCTGGCCGTCCGTCGCATGATCGGCCAGAAACCGCGCCAGGGCCACGGCCGCCGTGCGTGCCGCGTCCACCTCGTCGGCGGATTCCACGCCCACGGGTTTGGCGCATCCCTCGACCAGCCCCCACATGGCGGCCAGTGCGATGGTCTCCGAGGCGTTGGCGCGGACGATGGTGGGGGGCGCGGCTTTCGTTGATGTGAGAATCGCCGTGCGCGTCGATCCGATGCCCGCGGCCACCGGGTCGAGCACCCAGCGTTTGCCAAGCTCGTGGAATCGCCGTGCGATGTCGGGTATCGCCTCCCGGTAGAACGGCAGCAGGGTGCCCACATTGATGTAGTTGGCACCCGCGATGGCGGCGGTGTCGATCACGTCGTCGGGCAGCAGGCTCATGGCCGCGGCGCCGCCCGAGGCCAGCTGCGCGTTGGCGACGAGATTCATCGTCACGAAGTTGGTGAAGGACTGGACAAGTGGCGTGGTGGCGCGCACGGCCTTTCCCGCTGCGAGAATGCGGCCCCGGATCGGGTCGTCGATGTCAACTGCATCCACTGCGTGCTCCCTACGCTGGTTTTAGCCAACAGGTTCTAAGGGTCAGGTCTTCGGACCAATCTCAACTGCCGAACTTCCCGGCGGTTCCCCTGCGTTCAAGTATCGCCTGCAAGCATATGCCGAACGTGGGACGCTCCGCCCATGGCGGCGGCACCGGCGTACGATGGGCATCGTTTCACTGCCACCAAATTCGAGAGGATGATGATGATCGATCCATCAGACAAGGCCGTCAGCGCCGATGCATTGCGCCGCTATTCCGAAGCGTTCCGCGCCGATCGGGCCAATTTGGTCGCCGCGAACGCCGCGGTGTCCTCCGGCGTGCTGAACGCCGCCATCGACTATGCGGGGTTGCGCAACCTGCCGCGCGACTTCTCCATTGAACTCAAACAGGGGTCCATCACGAACCAGGAGCATTCGGGCCGCTGCTGGATGTTCGCCTCGCTCAACACCCTGCGCTACGAGCTCATGCACCGGTGGAACCTTGAGGATTTCGAATTCTCCGAAACCTACCTGTTCTTCTGGGATGCGGTGGAAAAGTCCAACACGTATCTGGAGCAGGTGCTCGAGACCTTGGACGAGCCCGCTGATTCCCGGCTGTTCGAAACGATCACCGAAGGCCCCGCCGACGATGGAGGCTGGTGGCAGATGTTCGCCGCGCTGGTGGACAAGTACGGCCTGTGCCCGAAGTCCGCGTATCCGGAATCCGCCAATTCGCGTGATTCGGGCGCCTTCAAGCAGTATCTCAACACCAGACTGCGGGAGTTCGCCGCCGATTTGCGCCGTCGCCATGAGGCCGGGGAGGATCAGGAGACCCTGCGCGCGGCCAAGCGCGAGGATATGGCCACCGTGTACCGCATGTGCGCGATTGCGTTGGGCGAGCCGCCCGAGACCTTTGATTTCCTGGCCCGCACCAAAGGCGGGGACAACGCCGCCGAGAACGAATCCGATGCGTCGGGCAGGGACGCTCGCCCGCAGATCCGCGAATTCGGCATCACGCCTCTGGAGTTCTACAAAAAGTATGTGCCGGTGGACGTCGACGATTTCGTGACGCTCGCCAATGCGCCCATGGCCCGCACGCCGTTCGGCAGACGCTACCGCATTCGGTTCACCGCCAATGTGGTCGAATCCGGCGATATGGAATTCCTCAATGTTCCGCTTGAGGTGTTCCGCAAGGCCGCCGTCGATCAGCTCTCCGCGGGGCATCCGATCTGGTTCGCCTGCGACTGCCACCAGTTCGCGCTGCGCAAGCAGGGCGTATTCGACTGCGACACCGTGCGCGTCGACCAGCTGTTCGGCACCGAGTTCTCCCTCGACAAGGCCGACGGGCTGGAATATGGCGATTCGCCCAGCAACCATGCCATGACGCTGACCGGCGTCAATCTCGACGGGTCCGGCAGGCCAGACCGCTGGAAGGTCGAGAACAGCTGGGGCAAGGACAATGGCAAGGACGGCTACTTCGTCGCTTCGGCGGACTGGTTCGACCGTTTCGTCACCGAATTGATCATCCGCAGGGAGTTTCTCGATGCGGCGACGCGTGAGCTGCTTACCGCCGAGCCCGTCGAGCTTGATCCGTGGCAGCCGCTGACCCGGATGTGCCGGTGACGTCCGGTTTGTGACAGTCGCTATCGCCGTGTGCGTTCCTCAGGAGTCCGCGCTCCAATTCCGTCATGGAAACCGGCGTGAAGGAGATCGCGAACCCCAGGCGTTCCACGGCGGCGGCGATTTTGTCGAATGAGGGGTCGTTCCTGCCGTTGAGGATGCGTGAGATCATGGATTCGGTCAGGCCCGTGGCCTGTGAGAATTCAACGGCGTTCTTGCCGGTCAGCTCCATCATGCGGCGGATCAACTCTTGGGAATTCATGATGCCATCTTATAAGGGGGCGGTGGGACGGCCCGGACATCGGGGGTTCCCGCCGCTGTCACGATCTGGCGGTAGTCTGAAGCGGTTGTAAGTCAGTCCCCAAACCGTTCATACCAGAAGGTGCATTGTGGCTCAGTCAAAACTCGATGAAGTTGTTTCCCTCGCGAAGCGTCGCGGATTTGTCTTCCCCGCCGGCGAGATCTACGGCGGCACTCGTTCCGCATGGGATTACGGCCCGCTTGGCGTCGCGCTGAAGGACAACATCAAGCGCGAATGGTGGCGTTCGATGGTGGTCACCCGTCCCGACATCGTCGGCGTCGACACCTCGATCATCCTGCCCCCTGAAGTCTGGGTTGCCTCCGGCCATGTGAGCGTGTTCAACGATCCTCTGGTCGAATGCCTGAACTGCCACAAGCGCAACCGCGCCGACAAGCTCGAGGAGTCCTACGCCGAGAAGCATGGCGATGTCATGCCCGAGAACGGCATGGCCGACATCGCGTGCCCGAACTGCGGCGTGAAGGGCAAGTGGACCGAGCCCCGCGACTTCAACATGATGCTGCGCACCCATCTCGGCCCGGTCGAGGACGAGAACAGCCTGCACTATCTGCGTCCGGAAACCGCCCAGGGCATTTTCGTCGACTTCAAGAACGTGATGACCTCGTCCCGTTCCAAGCCGCCGTTCGGCATCGCCAATATGGGCAAGTCCTTCCGCAACGAGATCACCCCGGGCAACTTCATCTTCCGCACCCGCGAATTCGAGCAGATGGAGATGGAGTTCTTCGTCAAGCCCGGTGACGACGAGCAGTGGCATCAGTATTGGATCGACGCCCGCACCCAGTGGTACATCGATCTCGGCGTCAAGCCGGAGAACCTGCGGCATTACGAGCATCCCAAGGAGAAGCTGTCGCACTACTCCAAGCGCACGGTCGACATCGAGTACAAATTCGGCTTCCAGGGATCCGATTGGGGCGAGCTTGAGGGTATCGCGAACCGCACCGATTACGATCTGACCGCCCATTCCAAGCATTCCGGCGAAGACCTGAGCTACTTCAACCAGGCCACCGGAGAGAAGTACATTCCGTATGTGATCGAGCCCGCCGCCGGTCTGACCCGTTCGCTGATGTGTTTCCTCGTCGACGCCTACGACGTGGACGAGGCCCCGAATACCAAGGGCGGTGTGGACAAGCGCACCGTGTTGCGTCTTGATCCCCGTCTGGCGCCGGTGAAGGCCGCTGTGCTCCCTCTGAGCAAGAAGCCCGAACTGCAGACGGTCGCCCAGAATCTGGCCAACGATCTGCGGCAGAACGAATGGATGATCGATTACGACGAGTCCGGCGCCATCGGACGTCGTTACCGTCGTGAGGATGAGATCGGTACCCCGCTGTGCATCACCGTGGACTTCGACACCCTTGAGGATCAGGCCGTAACCGTTCGCGACCGCGACACCATGAACCAGGAGCGCATCTCCCTTGACAAGGTGTCCGAATATGTGGATGCCCGCATTGGCGAGAAGCGCAGCCGCGTGCCGCTCAAGCCCGTGGAATTCGGCGGCGAGGCATGGCCGGCCACCGGTGTTCAGGAAGCCGGCGGTCTGTACTAAGTGACCGAAGAAACCGTTATCGACGAGCGCGGCGATTCCATGGTGGGGGTCGATCCGCGCTCGCCGCATAGTCAGTCTTCTCAGTCCTCTGCCGAATCTTTCGGAGCTCCGGAGCCTTCCGATTCTCGCGCCGACGCGCCGATTATGAAACCGGTTCGCCTGGGGCCGATCACCGTGCCGACGCCGGTGGTGCTGTCGCCGATGGCGGGGGTCACGAATTGGCCGTTCCGCGTGCTTTGCGAGGAATACGGTCCCGACGGCCTGTATGTGGCGGAGATGATCACGGCCCGTGCGTTGGTGGCCCGCAATCCCAAGGCGCTGCGCCTGTGCCGGTTCGCGCCGAGTGAGCGCGTCCGCTCCCTGCAGCTGTACGGGGTGAATCCGTCGATTACCGAACAGGCCGCGAAAATCGTGGTGGACGATGGCATGGCCGATCATGTGGATCTCAATTTCGGCTGCCCGGTGCCCAAGGTCACGCGTCGGGGCGGCGGCTCGGCCCTGCCGTGGAAGACGGATATCTACAGCGAACTGATTTCCCGGGTGGTGAAGGTGTGCGATGCGGCGAACATCCCCGTCACCGCCAAGATTCGTGTCGGCATCGACCATGAGCACGAGACCTTTCTCGAGGCCGGGCGCATTGCGCAGGAGGAGGGCTGCAAGGCCGTCACCCTGCATGCCCGGACCACCGCCGAATATTACGGCGGTCATTCGGATTGGTCGCGCATCGGCGAGTTGAAGGCCTCATTGGATATTCCGGTGTTCGGCAACGGCGACATCTGGGGTGCTGGGGACGCCTTGGCAATGGTTCGCGAAACCGGATGCGACGGCGTGGCGGTAGGCAGGGGATGCCAGGGGCGTCCGTGGCTGTTCGCCAATATCAAGAACGCCTTTGCCGGCAGTCCCGATCGCATGAATCCCACCCTTGGCGAGGTGGGGCGAGTGATATTGCGCCATGCCACGTTGCTCGTCGATTTTTATGAAGGCGACGAACGCATGGCCGTGCATGATCTGCGCAAGCACATAGCGTGGTATCTCAAGGGATTCCCCGTCGGCGGCGGCACGCGCAGGGCCTTTATGGAATGCGAAAGCGTCGAGGATGTACGCCGCGAGCTTGATCGGCTCGATCCGACCATCGAGTATCCTCCCCGTGTGGCCGACAAGCCACGTGGGCGCGTCCGATTCGCCAAAAAGGTTCATCTGCCATATGGGTGGCTTGACTCGCGGACCACCACGCACGAGGAACGGGAAGCGCTGTTCGGCGACGATCCGATGGACGCCGCATACTAGGCGGTTTTTGCGGCCGCGCGTCGCCCGTCTGGACGACGTGACCGAATTGAACAGGCAAAAGCGCCACACGCCGGGAATGTTCATATCCTTGTGGAGGCGGTGCGATACAGTATTGCGTAACCGTGAGTGACAGGAGCCTAACCGTGAGCGAGATTGCCCAGGACGAATTCAATGATCGCACCAACATCAAGGTTGTAGGTGTTGGCGGCGCCGGCGGCAATGCAGTGAACCGCATGATTGCCGAAGGGCTGCAGAACGTGGAGTTCGTGGCCATCAATACCGACGCCAAGGATCTGCTGCGCTCGGACGCGGACGTCAAGATTTCGCTGTCCGATAAGACCAGCCGTGGACTGGGGGCCGGCGCCGACCCGGAAAAGGGCGCCAAGGCCGCTCAGGACCATCAGTCCGACATCGAGGAGGCCCTGAAGGGGTCGGATATGGTGTTCGTCACCGCCGGCGAGGGTGGCGGCACCGGTACCGGCGCCAGCCCGATCGTGGCCCGCGCGGCGCGTCAGCAGGGTGCGCTGACCATCGCCGTGGTGACCCGTCCGTTCACCTTTGAGGGGCCGCGTCGCTCCGCCTCCGCGGAATCCGGCATTGCGAACCTGCGCAAAGAGGTTGACGCCCTGATCGTCATTCCCAACGACCGTCTGCTTGATCTCTCCGACCGCACGGTGTCGGTGATGGATGCGTTCAAGACGGCCGATACCGCATTGCTCGCCGGTGTCCAGGGCATCACGGACCTGATCACCATGAACTCGTACATTCATGTGGATTTCTCGGATGTCACCGCCATTCTCAAGGATGCCGGCACCGCGCTGTTCGGCATTGGCGCCGCCCGTGGCGAAGACCGCGCAACGCAGGCCGCCGAAATCGCCATCAGCTCCCCGCTGCTCGAGGAGAGCATCGAGGGCGCCCATGGCGCGCTGATCAACGTGGCCGGTCCGACCGATCTGACCATGCAGGAGGCTTCCGCCGCCGCCCAGCTGGTGCAGGACGCCATTCATCCCGAGGCACAGATCATTTGGGGCCTGGCGCTGGACGACTCGTACGGCGACGAAGTCCGGGTTACGGTTATCGCCGCCGGGTTCGACGCCACCGGCAAGCAATCCACCGAGTCCAAGACGGAGGAAGCCAGCGAGGTCAAGCCCCTGACCGACTATACGGCCGAGCAGCCCGTTACCAAGCCGGCCGTTCCCCAGCAGCCCGCCGACCCCCAGCCCGTTGCCCCGGAACCGACGTCGTTCGACGCGACCGGCGAGCGGACGGCGATTCGCCCCTCCGTTGCCCCCGTCAACGATCCCGGCGATTTGGACATTCCGGATTTCCTGCGCTGATTTGCTTGGTCTGACTGGGTTTCGTAAGACGGTAAGGAGTATGTCGTGGCTGGTTTCATGAAAAGTGCAATGTCGTATCTGGGCATGTCGGACGTGGCGGATGACGACGACGATTTCGACGACGTGTCGGACGAGGCGTCGACGTCGTTTGATTCCGATCATTCGGTGACTCCGCAGCCCAGTGCGCCCGCCTCGACCGCCGCCGCTTCGCGCGAGGCCGCCGCGTCGTTCCAGCAGGGTCGCATCAACCGCATCACCACCATTCACCCCAAGACGTATGAGGATGCCCAATTGGTGGGGCGCGCGATTCGCGACGGCGTGCCGGTCGTGCTGAACCTCACCGGAGTGGCCGAGGCCGTGGCCTATCGCATCGTTGATTTCTCCGCTGGCGTGGTGTTCGGCGTTCGCGGTTCCATTGAGCGGGTCACCCCCCGTGTCTTTCTTCTGAGCCCGGCACAGGTGAACATCAAGGTCGAGGAACCGGCGCAGGCGACTTCGGCGCATGATCTGTTCGCCGACTGACGGGCGCGGCGGCCGCCGTGGTCGCCGCATCGGCATTCAGTTCACGTCCAGCTTGGCGTATCGACGCATGTTAGGGTAGGCAGCATGCTGTTTTTTCTCATTCGGTGGGTTGTTGACCTTGCCATCGATGCCTATATGCTGATTCTCTTTATTCGCATGTGCCTGGATTGGGCGTCCGTTTTGGCGCCCCGGTGGTATCCGCGTGGTGTGGTGGCAAGCTTGATCGGGGTGGTGTATAACGTGACGGAACCGCCGTTGCGATGGCTTCGCCGCTACATCAAGCCGCTGCCGTTGGGCATGATGAGCCTTGACATGAGTTTCATGGTGCTGTGGTTTGCCCTTATCGTGCTGCGGGTTCTGATCTAGGTTCATTGGCGTCGACGGGAAACCGCCGCAAATGAGCGTGCCATAGGCGTTTGTGGTGGCTCATGGGTTGGCTACGTGATACAGTCGAAAGTCGAAGCCAACGTAATCAGGCATAGCCCCAAAGTGAGGTGGGAACAATATGGCTCTTCTGACGCCTAAGGATATTAGGGAGCACACCTTCCAGACCGTCCGTTTCAAGGAAGGCTACGATGTCGATGAGGTTGATGATTTCCTGGATCAGGTGACCGCGACCGTAGAGGCTTTGGGCAAGCAGGCTGTCGCCTCCACACAGTCTTTGGGTCCGGATGTCGCGCCGCTGAATGCGAAGATCTCCGAGCTGAGCTCCCAGGTGGATGCTCTGAGGGCCGAGAACTCCCAATTGAAGATGGCTGCGCAGCAGGCCGCCGCGGCAGCGCCCGCTGTCAACGCGGCGAACGCCGCCAAGGTGACCGAGGCCGAGGAGAACGCCAAGGCTTTGGCCTCGCAGAACGAACAGCTCAAGGGACAGGTGGATCAGCTCAACAAGCAGATCGATCAGCTGACCGCTCAGGCGGCTCAGGGCGGCGATGAAGCCAAGACCCTCGCCAATCAGCTGACCGCCGTCCAGAACGAACGCACGGAGGCGTTGAACCGCGCCGAGGCCCTGACCAACGAGCTTGCCGAAGCCAAGAGCCAGGCTGCCGCGGCCGCCGCCCGGATCGAGCAGACCGTCGCGCAGGCCAAGCAGAATGCCGATCAGGCGGCTTCCCAGATCGCCGAGCTCAACAAGCGTCTCGAGGAATCGAAGCAGCGCGAGGCGTCGCTGCGTGATCAGGTTTCCAAGATCGAGCCGTCCACCGAAACCGGCAGTCTCAAGAAGATCGCCGGCGCGGGTGCCGATGCCACCACCGAACCCGAGCGTGCCACCGCCATGCTCACCCTGGCGATGCAGCTGCACGATCAGTATGTCGATAAGGGCAAGGCCAAGGGCGCCGAGCTTATCGCCGACGGCCAGGCCAAGCATGACGATGCCGTCGCCAAGGCCAATGACTACTCCCAGCGCACTCGTTCCGAAGCCGATGACTACTCCAAGCGTGTGCACAACGACGCCGATTCGTACTCCGAACATGTTCGTTCCGAGGCTGACGGTTATTCCGTCAAAACCCGTCAGGATGCCGACATGTATTCCAAGAACAAGCACAACGAGCTGGACGAGTACGAGCAGGAAGTCCAGAAGCGCGCTCAGGAATACGACAAGCAGACCCGTGACGGAGCCGATCAGTATGCGGCCGACGTCAAGGACAAGCTCATCACCCAGTCCAAGGTCATCGAGGGCAATATCCAGGGTCTCAAGCAGTTCGAGGCCGAATACCGCAGCCGCCTGACCGAGTTCCTCGGACAGTTGGTCAACCAGGTGTCCGACACCAACGCCTTCCAGAGCGTCGAGTCCATGCACCCCGACAAGAACCGCTGATAGGTTCGGCGTACTGGTATATCCCGTATGACCCGATACCCTGACTCCGCAAGACGGCTGCGCATCCGTGTGGCCGTCTTTGCCTGCATAGCGGCGGTGGCGTTGGCCGTCGACCAGATTACCAAGGCGCTGGCCCTGCGATTGCTTGGCGAAACCGTATCGATTCGTCTGATCCCCGGTCTGCTGGGGTTGCGCCTGGTGCATAACCCCGGAGCGTCCCTCGGACTCGGTTCGAATGTCACATGGATCATCTCGCTGATCGCGCTGGTTGCGTCCATCGCGATGGTGTGGGCCGTCGTTCGCACCATTTCAATGAAATGGACCGTGGCGCTGGGCTTTGCGTTCGCCGGGGCCGTGGGCAATCTCATCGACCGCGTCGCGTACGCGGATGGGTTCCTCAACGGCAAAGTGGTGGATTTCATCGATTACGGCTGGTCGGTCGGCAATGTGGCCGATATCTTCCTCATGGGCGCCGGCATCGGCATTGTGGCGCTTGTTGTTTTCGGAGAGCCTTTTGACGCCGGTAGTCTTGAAGAGCGCAGCGAGGATTAGCGCGCGATGAGTCGTCTGGTTCTCGCGCCCGACGCGTTGGTCGGCAGGCGCCTTGATGTGGCCGTATCCAAAATGCTTGGTGTTTCCCGCGCCAAGGCGAGCGAATTCATCGTTTCCGGGCAGGTCTCCTCTCTGGATCGCCAAATTTCCAAATCCTCCATTCTGATGGCGGGAGAGACGTTGGAAGTGAATCTGCGCGACGAGGAGCCGGCGCCCGAGCCGGTGGCCGACGATATGGCCATTGTGTATGAGGACGACGATGTGGTGGTGGTGGACAAGCCCGTTGGCGTGGCCGCTCACGCGTCGGTCGGTTGGACCGGCCCCACGGTGCTTGGCAGCCTGCTGGACCGTGGCGTGCGGATCACCTCGTACGGTGCCCCGGGCAGGCAGGGGATCGTGTCTCGTCTGGATGTCGGTACGTCCGGATTGATGCTGGTGTGCAAGTCCGAGCTCGCCTATGTCGAGATGCGGCGGCAGTTCTCCGAGCATGAGGTGCGGAAAACCTATCATGCCGTGGCGCAGGGCAACCTCATTCAGGACAGGGCCACGATCGATGCGCCTATCGGCCGGGCCAAGGTGTCCGATTTTCGCTTCACCGTCACGCCGGCGGGCAAGGAGGCGATCACGCATTGGGATGTGCTGGAGCGCTTCGGCGAGGCGACGCTGGCGAGCGTCAATCTCGAAACCGGTCGCACCCATCAGATTCGCGTGCATTTCTCGTCCATTGGCCATCCGCTGGTGGGCGACCCGATGTATGGCGCCAATCCGAGGCTTTCGGAGGAGTTGGGGCTGGATCGCCAGTGGCTGCACTCGATGAAATTGAGGTTCCGTCATCCGCGCACCCATGTGTGGACCACGGTGTCCAGCCGGTATCCACACGACCTGCAGCATGCGCTTGATGTGCTTCGCAGGCGTCGGGCCATGCGCTCCGAGCGCGATGAAGGCGGGGCTCGGGCCGAATCGCAGTGATATGGGATCCTCCTGCGGGATTCCGTTGCGGGGGTGAGGTAGATTGAAAGGCATGGCTGATTCCGGAAACTTTGTGCATCTTCATAATCACACGCATTATTCCCTGCTGGACGGTGCCGCGAAGATTCCGAATCTTGCGAAGAAAACCGCCGAATTGGGCATGCCCGCCGTCGGCATCACCGATCACGGCAATATGCACGGCGCCTACGAGATGTACACCAACTGCGTCAAAGTCGGCGTGAAGCCGATCATCGGCATCGAGGCGTACGTCACCCCGGAAACCTCCCGCTTCGACAAGTCCCGTGTGCATTGGGGCACCGAAGACCAGCGTCGCGACGACGTCTCCGGCGGCGGCCTGATCACCCATCTGACCCTGTGGGCCGAGAACGACAAGGGTTTGGTGAATCTGCTGAAGGCCAGCTCCGACGCCAACCTCGAAGGCCGGGTGCAGCGATACCCGCGTATGGATAAGGAGATCCTGAGCAAATATTCCGGTGGGATCATCTGCGGTTCCGGGTGCCCTTCGGGAATCGTGCAGACCAGGCTCGCGCTCGGCCAATTCGACGAGGCGCTGCGCGCGGCCGGGGAATTGCAGGACATCTTCGGCAAGGACAACTTCTTCATCGAGATCATGGATCATAATCTCACCATCGAGAAGCGCAATGTGCCGGGTTTGCTGGAGATCGCCAAACGGCTCGACGCGCCGCTGCTGGCCACCAACGACTGCCATTACGTCGAGGCCAAGGACGCCGAGGCCCAGGACGCCATGCTGTGCATCAATTCCGGTTCGCATCTCGATGATCCGGACCGTTTCAAGTTCGAGGGAAGCGGCTACTATCTCAAACCCGCCGACGAGATGCGCGAGCTGTTCAAGGACTTTCCGGGAGCCTGCGACAACACGCTTGAGATCGCCGACCGGTGCAATGTGATGTTCGACGATGGCGAGGACGGCGCCTTCATGCCGAAGTTCTCCTGCCCGGAGGGGTGGGATGAGACCAGCCTCTTCCTCAAGAAGGTCGAGGAGGGGCTGGAGCGCCGCTATGACGGCCATCCGCCGATGAACGTGCTCAAGCAGGCCGACTACGAATGCGGCGTGATTTGCCAGATGCAGTTTTGTGGATACTTTCTGGTGGTGGCTGACTACATTCAGTGGGCCAAGGACCACGGCATCATGGTGGGGCCCGGCCGTGGATCGGCCGCAGGCAGCATGGTGGCCTATGCGATGGGCATCACCGAGCTTGACCCGTTGGAGCACGGTCTGATCTTCGAGAGGTTCCTGAACCCGGAACGCGTGTCGCTGCCGGATATCGACGTGGACTTCGACCCGGTCGGCCGAGCCAGGGTCATCGAGTACTGCGGGGAGAAATACGGCAAGGACAAGGTCGCGCAATGCGTGATCTATGGTGTGATCAAAACCAAACAGGCTCTGAAGGACTCCGCCCGTATCATGGGCTATGAGTTCTCGATGGGCGACAAGGTCACCAAGGCGCTGCCGCCCAGCAAGAACGGCAAGGACGCCTCCTTGGCGGAGATTTTCGACCCGACGTCGAAACGCTACGCCGAAGCCAGGGAATTCCGCGAGCTGTACGACTCCGATCCGGATGCGCATCGCATCATCGACAAGGCGAAAACCATCGAGGGGCTGATCCGGCAAACCGGCGTGCATGCGTGCGCGACCATCATGGGGTCGGCGCCGATCACCGATACGTCGCCGCTACTGGAGCGAACCGACGGCACCATCACCACCACCTTCGAGTACCATACCTGCGAGACGCTGGGATTGGTCAAGATGGATTTCCTGGGGCTTTCCAACTTGACGGTGATCCACGACACCCTGAAGAACATCGAGGCGAACGGCAAGCCGGCCATCGACTACACCAAGATCCCGCTGGACGACGCGGCAACCTACCAGTTGCTCGCCCGGGGCGACACGCTGGGCGTGTTCCAGCTTGATTCCGACGGCATGCGCGCGTTGCTCAAATCGCTCAAGCCCGATAACTTCAACGATATTTCCGCTCTGATCGCCCTGTATCGTCCGGGCCCGATGGATATGGACTCGCATAACAACTATGCGAAGCGCAAGAACGGCTTGCAGAAAATCGAGCCGATCCATCCCGAGGTGGCCGAGGCGCTGGCCCCAGTGCTGGACGAAACCTACGGCCTGATCGTGTATCAGGAGCAGGTGCAGGCCGCGGCGCGTATTCTCGCGGGCTATTCGCTGGGCAAGGCTGATGTGCTGCGCCGAGCCATGGGCAAGAAGAAGCCCGAGGTGCTGGCCAAGGAGCAGGTGCCGTTCTTTGCCGGCATGAAGGAGCACGGGTATTCGCAGGAGGCCGCCCAGGCCGTGTGGGATATCTTCGTGCCGTTCTCCGGCTACGCCTTCAACAAGGCGCATTCCGCGGCGTACGGTTTGATTTCCTACTGGACGGCGTATCTGAAAACGCATTATCCGGTGGAGTTCATGGCCGCCCTGCTGCAGGGCACTCGAGACAACAAGGACAAAACGGCCCTGTACCTGGGCGAGGCGCGGCGCATGGGCATCCAGGTCCTCTCTCCCGATGTCAACGAGTCCCGGTTCGAGTATTCCGCAGTCGGGGACGTCGTGCGTTTCGGTCTGGGCGCCATCCGCAATGTCGGCGAGAAGGCCGTGGCCGCGATTATCGCCGAGCGGGGGAGCAAACGCGGCAAATTCGTCAATTTCATGGATTTCATTCGCCGCGTGCCTTTGGAGGCCCTGAACAAGCGTTTGGTGGAATCGCTGATCAAGGCCGGCGCGTTCGACTCCGTCGATCCGAATCGGCGCGCGCTGTTCACGGTGCATGAGGCCGCCATCGATTCGGTGGTTGGGATCAAGCGCAAGCAGGCGGAGGGGCAGTTCGATTTGTTCGCGGATGACGACGGGTCGTCCGACGCCGACGCCATGGGTGACGCCGCGATCAATGTGCCCGACATCGAGGAATGGGACAAGAAAACCAAGTTGAATTTCGAGCGCGAAATGCTCGGACTGTATGTATCGGATCATCCGCTGTCCGGCATGCAGTCGGTGCTGGCGTCGCTGCGCGAAATGTCCATTGCGCATCTGATTGACCGGGCCAAGACCATGGGGGACGGCCAGCAGGTTCTGCTGGCCGGTCTGATCACCGGCGTGGATCGTCGCGTGTCCAAGAAGGGCAATCCGTGGGCCATCGTGACCATTGAGGACATGGAGGCGTCGATCCAGTGCATGTTCTTCGGCAAGGTCTATGAGGCCGCGGCCGCCGATATGCAGATCGACACCGTGGTGCAGATCCGAGGCCAGGTGGAGGTGCGCGACGAATCTGTGTCGCTGCGGGCGGTTGAGATGCAGGTGCCGGTGCTGGAGGCGGCTGATGAGCGCGCGGTGGTGATCACCTTGCCGCAGGTGGCGTTGTCGCGGAGCAATATGCTGCAGCTTGGCAATGTGCTGCAGAGTCATCCCGGCTACTGCGAGGTGCATCTGGCGATTGTGGACGACAGGGGCAACGCCCGGGTGCTCACGTTCGGCGATCGTTTCCGTGTGAAGCGCGACACTTCGCTGTTTGCCGAGATCAAGACCATCTTCGGACCGAGTTGCCTGCCCGCCGCCTGACACCTGGATCCCGGCACCGGACGCCGCGTCGTATCACGGGCTGTGCGCCGTGCCGGAATCGTCGGGCGTCCTACATGATGGGATGTATTCGCAGAATGTGCCCAAATGGTCGTTTGGCGATCATTTTCGCACTATAATGGTCAGCGATGAGCAGGTACGATCCAGTCGATGGACGTCTGGTAAGTGAGCGCTCACATGCAGTAAGGAACATAGCTTAAAGGAGAGCGGTATGGTCTACAGGATGATCTTCAATCAGACGGCGTATTTCGGTCGCGGAGCGATCAAGGAGATTCCCGAGGTTGCGAAGAAGCATGGTTTCCACAAGGCATTCATTGTGACCGATCCGGTGCTGTTGCAAACCGGCACCGTCAAAAAGGTCACCGACGTGCTCGACGCCGCCGGCCTGCCGTACGAGGTGTTCGACAACGTCAAGCCGAACCCGCCTGTTGAGTGCATTCAGGACGGCGTGTTGCGTTTCAAGGCCTCCGGCGCGGACTTTCTGATCGGTCTGGGCGGCGGCTCCCCGCAGGACACCTGCAAGGGCATCGGCATCATCACCGCCAACCCCGAGTTCGGCGACGTGCTGAGCCTTGAAGGCGTGGCCGACACCAAGAACCCGTCCGTTCCGATCTTCGGCGTGCCGACCACAGCCGGCACCGCTTCCGAGACCACCATCAACTACGTGATCACCGACACCAAGAACAAGCGCAAGTTCGTGGCCGTCGATCCCCATGACATTCCGATCGTCGCCTTCGTCGACCCGGATCTGACCGATTCCATGCCGCGCGGCCTGAAGGTCGCCACCGGTCTGGACGCTCTGACCCACGCCATCGAGGGGTACATCACCCCGGGTGCCTGGAGTCTGTCCGACTGCCTGTCCATGCAGACCATCCGCATGATCGCCAGGAACCTGGCCAAGTCCGCTGACGGCGATGTGCCCGCCGGCGAGCAGATGGCCTACGCCTCCTACATCACCGGCATGGCCTATTCCAACGTCGGCCTCGGCCTGGTGCACGGCATGGCCCACCCGCTGGGCGGCCGTCTGGGCGTGGCCCACGGCGTCGCCAATGGCATCCTGCTGGCCCCGGTGATGGAATACAACAAGGACTACACCGGCGAGAAGTACCGCGACATCGCCGACGCCTTCGGTGCCGAGGACGCCTACACCGGTGATTTGGAGACGGTGCGAGAAGAGGCCGTGCAGGCCGTCCGCAAGCTGACCGCTGATCTCAAGAATCCGACCAGGATCTCCGAGGTGGGCGCCACCGAGGCCGACCTCGAGCCGCTGGCCGAGGATGCCTTCAACGATGTGTGCACACCGGGCAACCCGCGCAAGGCCACCAAGGAGGATATCCTGGCCATCTACAAGTCGCTGATGTGACCTGCGGGGTGAATATGTCATCGGCCAGCCGGGTTATTCACCCGTAGCTGGACCATGGCGGAAGGGTCGCGGTATAGGCCGTGACCCTTCTTGATGTCTGTCGATGGATCCGACAGCGCGTGGCGTATCGGAGCGTGGCACCTCGGCGTTCAGTGCGTCAGGGCGCTGCCGCCCCGCGCGATGCGACGCTGCTCATCTCGCCACACGTTGGCGGCGCTGTCGATGTGTTCGCGTTCCATCCGACGCTGGTATATCGGATACAGGATGTGCAGCATGGGCCAGATGGCGCGCAGCAGATATTCCGGTTTGAAGGTGCGACGGTGCCGCGGATGGGCGGCGAAGGTGTTCTTGAACCGGTCGGTATAGCGCTTGAACGATACGATGCCGCTGGCCATGCGCCGCGCGGACATGCCGACGATCATGCGCGGCGAGTAGACGGTTTTCAGCCCCTTGCCGAGCATGTGCAGCGAGATGTCGACGTCCTCGTGCATCACGTCCTCATAATCGCGGCAGACTTCGCCGCTGATCGTCTTCCATGCACTGGCGCGCAGCGCCATATTCGAGCCGAACAGCATGGTTTGGCCGCCATCGGCGCGATACATCAGGTTGCGGGTGCGGTTGTCGCCGCGCAATCCGGTGTTTTTCAACGGCATATCGTAGTAGACCACCGGGCCGGAGGCGCCCATGGCCTTCGGGTCTTCCGTGAAGATGCCGGTGACCACCTCCACCCAGTCCGGTTTCAGCATGCAGTCGGCGTCGATGCGGCCCAGCACATCGCCGGTGGCGGCGTTCAGCCCCGCATTGCGTGTGGGGATGAGCCCCTGCTCGGCGTCCTGGTGGATGAGCTTGATATTGGCCTGCGGGTTCGCGTCCATGAAGCGCCTGACCACGTCCACTGTGGCGTCGGTGGATTTGTTGTCCACCACGATAATCTCGTAGGGCGGTACGGTTTGGAGAATCGCGCAGGTCAGGCAGTCCTCGATGCGTTCCTCTTCGTTCCATGCCGGGATGATGATCGAAACCTTGAGCATAGTCCCCCACAATAGCGAATGGCTGCGGCAAGGGGTCCAAGCGGCGTCGTCCGAAGGCGCGGGATGTCATCCTTATGGCGAACGCTTGTCACCAAAGCGCACAATAATGGTACCTATGAAGCAAGAGCAATTCGATTTCGCCTCGGTGTTTCCGTCCAAGGGGGACCCGCGCAGACCTCCCGAATGGTATACGCGGGCGTTGCTCTATGCCGCGATCACGGTGTTCCTGTCGATTTTTGTATGGAAGTCGCTGGGCAAGCTCGAATATCTCGCCGTTGATCTCGTCATTTGCGTGTTCATCGCCCTTGCCGTCGAGCCGCTGGTGATGATGCTGGTCAAGCATGGCTGGAAACGCGGCGCCGCCTCGGGCGTTACGCTCATCGGTCTGGCCGTGGCGATCATGGTGCTGCTGGGCATGTTCGGCAATATGTTCATCCAGCAGATGATCGGCTTGATCAGGGGGCTGCCGTCCATGTATGAGCAGATCTCCGCTTGGGTGAGCTCGCGCACCTCGTTCAAGCTGCCGGCCATCTCCAATCTTGGCGCGGAGATTTTCAGCAGCATTCAGACTTCGTGGCTTACCAATTTCGCCTCCCAGGCCGCGGAGACGATCGGATCGGTCGGCAGCGTGCTGCTGGATATCATGACCATCGCGCTGGTGACCTATTACATCTCCGCCTGCAGCCCGCGCATGCGTCGCAGCCTGTGCCAGTGGCTGAGCCCGGACACCCAGCGCAAATTCGTGCTGGTGTGGCAGGTGCTGCAGGACCAGATTTCGAATTTCCTGTTTTCGCGCGGTATTCTGGCCATCATCAACGCCGTGTGCACGGCCGTCTTTCTTGAGATCCTTCATGTGCCGTATTGGCTGCCGCTGGCTTTGTTCTGCGGCCTGACCGCGCAATTCGTGCCCACGGTCGGCACCTATATCGGCGGCGCGCTGCCCGTGCTGTTCGCCTGGATCAGCGGCGGCGTCTGGTATGCGGTTGCCGTCCTGGTATATATCGTTATCTATCAGCAGATTGAGAATCTGATCCTGAGCCCCAAGATCTCGCAGCGCACTATGGACCTCAACCCCGCGATAGCCTTCCTCGCCGTGCTGGCGCTTGGTTCGCTGTTCGGCGCGCTCGGCGCGTTCCTGGCGTTGCCGGTGGTGGCGAGCCTGCAGGCGATTTTCACCGTATACACCAAGCGCTACGAATTGATCGACTCTCCGCTGCTATCCGACCCCAAGCCGGTGAAGAAGTCCAAGTTCGTGGAGGGGGCCGAGGCGTTCAGCGAGCATGTGCTCCATCCGATGAGCGGGCATATGCCTCGTGCCGCGGCGGGATCGTCCCGTCGCGTCATGGTTGAGGAGGAGCTGAATGACGTGACCCGCGCCGTGTACCATGATGCGGTTCGCGGGCCGATCAAGGCCGAGGAGCTGCCGGACGGAGCCGCGGATCGAAGCCGTCGCATGCCCACGTTGGAGGATCTTGACACGTCGCAGACTGTGGCGATTCCCCAAAAGCGCGCGGCCGGCGACGATCCCGAACCGAGGGGGAACGACAATCCGCGTGGCGGGTGGCGCTAATGGCGATTCTCAGCGTGCTTGACTGTCTTGTCGCCGTATTGGGCTGCTGCGTGGTCGTCTATCAGGCCGCCTACGTGGTCGTCTCGTTCTTCGCCAAGCCGAGGGTTTTCCCCGACGCTCCTATGGACAAGCGGTATGCGGTGCTGATTTCGGCGCGCAATGAATCCGCGGTGATCGCCAATCTCATCGGGGACTTGCAGTCGCAAAGCTATCCGAGCGAGCTCATCGACATTTGGCTGGTGGCCGATAACTGCACCGACAACACCGCCGAGATCGCACGGGATATGGGTTGTCATGTGGTCGAGCGACGCAATCGGGAGCAGATCGGCAAGGGGTATGCGTTGAGTTATCTGCTCGACAATATGATCGAATCGGGTTTCTCCCGGCGCTATGACGCCTATTTTGTGTTCGACGCGGACAATCGCCTGGACCGGCGCTATGTCGAGGAGATGAACAAGGCCTTCCAGTCGGGCTTCAGGGTGCTGACCAGCTATCGCAACTCGGTGAACCTGAATGAGAATTGGGTGTCGTCGGGCACAGCCCTGTGGTTCCTGCGCGAATCCCGGTTCGTGAATTCCTCCCGCATGGTTATCGGATCGAGCTGCCATGTGGCCGGCACCGGCTTCATGTTCTCGCGCGAGATCATGGAGCGCAATAACGGTTGGAAATTCCATCTGCTCACCGAGGATATGGAGTTCACCATGGACTGCGTATTGCACGGTGACCGTATAGGGTATTGCGGCTCCGCGATGCTCTATGACGAGCAGCCCACGTCGTTCAGGCAGAGCTGGCGCCAGCGCGTGCGCTGGAGCAAGGGGTACCTGCAGGTATTTCGCTATTATGGCCCGGCGATGATCCGCCACGGCATTCAGGAGCGTGACTTTTCCTCGGTGGATTTGACGTTGCTGGTCTGTCCGTTCATGGTGCTGACGGCGCTGCGTATGGCGCTTGGGGTGATTTTCGCCGCTTTGGGTTTTGTGTCGTGGCCGAGCCAGCTTGGCGCCGTGACGGGGTGGGGCGTGGGCGTGGTGGTGTCGATGCTGACGATGATGCTGCTCGCGGCTCTGACGGTTATCGCCGAACGCGACAAGATCCGCGCCACCAACAAGGAGCTGTTCGCGTATTGCCTGAGCTTCCCGATCTTCGCCCTCAGTTATGTGGTTATTTCGTTCCAGGCGATTTTCGCCAAGCCGGAATGGAAGCCGATCATTCATAAGGGCGAGTGACGGTGCGCGTCCCCGTCGCCGGGCGGCCATGCGGGACCCGCCCGTGGCGGGAGATGAATTCGTGATGAACGCGCTATCGGGCCATGGGTGTGTGTGATATTGTCGGACGCATGGCATTCGACATTTCGGCCGCAGGTGTTGAATCTGCGGCCGCTGCTTCCGATCGGTCCGACGCGGCGCACCCGTTGCCGGCGAACACCGAAGCCGCGATATCCATCCGAGGCTTGGTCAAGCGGTTCGACGACAAGATCGCCGTCAACGGATTGTCGTTGGACATTCCCGTCGGTTCCTTCTACGGTCTGGTCGGCCCCAACGGCGCCGGCAAAACCACCTCGCTGAATATGGTGACCGGACTGCTGCGTCCCGATGCCGGGTCCGCGATGGTTCTTGGGTCGGACGTGTGGAGCGATGTGAACCGAGCCAAGCGGGCGATCGGCGTGATGCCGCAGGGGGACCAGATCTTTGATCGTCTGACCGGATTGCAATTGCTGGTGTATGCCGGCATGCTGCGTGGCATGAGGCGCGGGGAAGCGGTCCGCCGCGCCGACGATCTGCTGTCGGCCTTTGATCTCGCCGACGCCGCCGGCACGATGGTGACCGACTACTCGGCGGGCATGACGAAGAAGATCTGCCTTGCCTCCGCGATGATCCATTCGCCGCGCATTCTGGTGCTTGACGAGCCGTTCGAATCCGTGGATCCGGTCTCCAGCGCCAATCTCAAGGATATCCTCGCCGAATATGTGGAGATGGGCGGTACAGTGGTGATTTCCTCACATGTGATGGCGCTGGTCGAAAAGATGTGCACGCATGTGGCGGTCGTCAATCACGGTCAGGTGTGCGCGGCCGGCACCGTCGACGAGGTCGCGGCCGGGGAGGACCTCGAGGATCGCTTCCTGCAGCTGGTGGGTGGTCGTCACGCCGCCGCCCAACTTGACTGGCTGCGCGGCACTGATAAAGCCGCGCAGCAAGGAGGCAGATCAGACGACAGTCCGGTGGACTGTCGGCCCGCCTCGGCCTTGTCCGGCACCGATAAAGCCGCCGATCAAGCCGCCGACAATGCAAGGACACTGCGATGACCGCCGTCATGACGATCGTCCGCCTTCGTTGGGCTTTGACGCTTGCCGCGGTCCGAAAATCCTCCGGTCAGCTTGTGGGATGCCTCATCGGCCTGATCTCTGCGGTGGGCGCCGTGTGCGGCGTCGCATACGCCGGATGGCTGTTGGGACAAGGTCCTGATGCGGTTCCTCAGGGATTGCTGGCGCTGATTGGGCCGGAGGTCGCCGGCCTGTCCGCCGCCGTCGCCTATGCCGAGGTGTTTCGTGTCGCCGTCATCTTGTCGGGCGCGTTCCTGACCCTGGTCGTGCTGATTATGCAGGTTGTGTATCTTGGCCAGGGATCGGCGCTGAGCCCGCATAAATTCACCCTGTATGGCATTCCCGACCGCCAGCTGAGCCTGGGGCTCCTCATTGCGGGTCTGACCGGTGTCCCATCGCTCACCGGTGTCCTTTGCGTTGCGCTGTGGGCTTTGGCATATCGGTGGATGGGCGTCGTCCCCGTGCTGGTGGGCGTTGCGTCCTCGCCGTTGGCGATTGTCGTGATCATGAGCCTGTCCAAGCTGGCCATCGCGGCCTCGACGTCCCTGGTGCGTTCCAACCGGGGAAGGAATGCGTTCTACGCGGTGGCCGTTATCGTCTGCGTGGTGATATTCCAGGTGCCGAATCTGCTGGTGAACTCCGGCATGGGAATCGATTTCGGCGCATTGGGCGTGGCCGCCGACGTGCTTGGCTGGACTCCGCTATCGGCCCCCTTCTGCCTGCCCTTTGACGCCGCCGCGGGCGAATGGCTCGCTTTCGTTGGCCATTGCGCGGTATGCGCGGCGACGGTGGCACTGTGTTTCATGGGCACGACATGGTGCCTGCGCCATGATCGCCTCACCGAGGGCGCGTCCCGCGGCGGCAGGAGGACGATGGGGCTGGGCCTGTTCGGTTGGGTGCCGGATTCGCCTTCCGGTGCCGTCTCCGCGCGATTCGCCTCATATCTGCGGCGTGATCCCCGTCAGGGCATGCTGTTTGCGATGCCGATTATTTTTGTGGCGTTGATGATGCTCCAGGCGCGCGGTCTTGCCATCATGCCGTGGGCCGGTCTGACCATGGGCGTCTGGTTCATGACGATGGGGGAGGCGAATGGTCTGGCCTATGACGGCCGCGGCTACGCCATGGAGGTTATCGCCGGAGTCCCCGGCGCCGCCGACCGTCTGGGGCGTGTGCGGACCTTGGTCGTGCTGATCGTTGGCTATGTTGTTGCGCTTGCCGTGATTATCGCCGCGGTGACGGTGCGATGGACGCCTCAGATGGACGACGCCCCGCTGATGCCCATGCCGCTGCTCGCCGCGGGATTCACCGGGGGCGCTCTTGGGCTGGGGTTTGCGGGCATTGGTCTGGCCGAGGTGTTGTCCGTGCTGCTGATGTATCCGGTGCCGTCCATCGACCGGCCGTTTTCCACGCCGCAGGGCCGTGCTGTCGCCCAGGGATTCTTCCCCCTCGTCCAGGCATTCGGCATCGTGGTGCTGATGCTGCCGACAGTTGTGGCGGGCGTGCTGATCGGCGTGCTTGCCCCGAGTCCGGCCTGGCTGTGGCTGCTGGGGCCGATCGCGCTCGCCAATGGCGCGGCGGTGCTGGCGCTTGGTACATGGCTAGGCGGTAAGCTGTTGGATGCACGTTCGCTGAACGTGTTGGCCACGTTGGATCAGTTCGCCAGTTTGCAGTAGCTGCGCCCGGGAACGATGATCCCAGGCGCGGTCGATTCGTTTCGCGTGCTTTGTCTCATGGGCCGACATGGAAAAGAGGATGGATGACGCGGCATACCAGCATCAGAAGGGGCTTCGCATGTCTGAGCCGGCCGCTTGTCGTCGTTCTGTCGTCGGCTGTCACGCTTGCCGGTTGCGTGGGATTCGTCGCCGCCGACATCTTCGACGTGGTTCCCGGCCCTCTGACATTGAGTCCCGTGACGGTGCGATCCTTCGAATCTCCTCGCGGCGCGGTGCTGTCCTCGCCGGTGGCGGCCTCCCTGGAGCAGGACGCACCCGTCGACAATGCCTCGTTGACTGCCCTTGCCGACACCTTCGCCGCGGCGCCCGGCGTCGGTTCCGACTATTCCCTGACCGTTACCTCGTCCAATGGCGAGACGCTGCTGGAGCGCAACGGCGATGTTCAGCGCGAACCGGCGTCCACGATGAAAACCCTTACCGCATTGGCGGCTTCCCTGGCACTGGATACGGATTCCACGCTGGATACGGAGGTCCGTCTGGCTCAATCCGAATCGGGCGCGACGATCACGCTGACCGGGCATGGAGACATGCTGCTCGGCGAGGGGGATTCGGACCCCGATCATGTCAATGGCCGGGCCGGATTGGGCACGCTTGCCGCCGAAACCGCCGCGGCGCTCGAGCAGCGTGGCATTACATCGGTGAATCTGGCATACGATGATTCGATGTTCGGTTCGCAGCGTGACGTGCCGAATATCGAGCAGAATAATGGCGGTCATGCGTATGCCACGGCGGTGTCGTCCATGGCGGTGGACGGCGGCCGTATATGGGGTGCGATGAAGCGGCCCTCCAATCCGGACGAACTTCATGTGTACCCGACGCTGTCGGTGGCCACCGCGTCCGATGCCGCGCACGCGTTCGCCACGCAGCTGACCGGTCATGGGATTGCGGTGAACGGTGAGGTGGTCGAAGGGACCACCCCCGCCAACACGTCTCCCATTGCCACGGTGCACTCCGCCACCATCGGCGAGATCATGGCGTTTATGCTGCATAACTCGGACAATACGCAAGCTGAACTGCTGGGACGGCTGACTGCCCTGAAAACCGGGGGCGACAACTCGCCCGCAGGAGCTACGGCGGCTGTGAAACGCCAGTTGGAGCAGCATGGCGTCAGCACCGGGGGATTGGTAATGGCCGACTGTTCCGGCCTGGCTCCCGGTTCGCAGCTCGCGGTGCGGACGTTGGCCGGCGTGCAGCATGCGATGCTTCACGGGGGCAGCGCGACGGCTGCGGCAGCGGAGGGGCTTGCCGTTACCGGTCTGAACGGCACGGTGTCGGTCCGAAGGCATTTCAGCGAGGAATCCTATGGCCTGGTGCGTGCCAAAACCGGCAGCCTGTCCGGCGTGCGTTCCCTGAGCGGCAATTGCTCCAGGATCTCGGGCGGCGTGCTGATCTTTTCGATTGTCGTCAATCATTCTTCGGATACGGCGGCGGCGAATAACGCCATTGACGCCTTCGTCTCCGGCCTGGTGCGGCTGTAGGCGGGATCGGCGATGGCGTATTCGGCGGCGCTGCGCAGGGGCATCGGACAGGTGCGCGGGGCTTTGCAGGCTGTGGGGCTGGTGCGTCAGGACGAACGTTTTCGCAGGCATGGCGTGCATTCGCCGTCGGCGGATGCCCCACTGGTTCTGGTCGCATGCTCCGGTGGGCGTGATTCCATGGCGTTGGCGGCAGTTGCCCATATTGTGTGCTCGTCGTTGGGGTTGCGGTGCGGCGCGGCGATCGTCGATCACGGGATCGACGCTCATTCCGGCGACGTGACCGCGCGGACGATTGCCCGCTGCCGGGAGCTCGGTCTGTCCCCGGTGATGTCGCGCCGCATCGATATCGGTGATGTCGCGGGGCGGGGCGTGGAGGCCGCGGCGCGCGAGGCGCGGTATGACGCGCTGGTCGGCATGGCCGGCGCAGCTGACTCGTCGGCTGATGCCCCGGGCGGGTCCGCCGCCGCCATATTGCTGGCGCATACGCGTGACGATCAGGCTGAAACCGTGCTGATTGGCCTGTCGCGCAGCGGGGGCCTGGATGCCGTTGTCGGTATGCCGGAACGCTTTGAGCGCCAAGGCGTGCGGTTCCTTCGGCCCTGGCTGGGTCTCACCCGTGCCGAAACCACCTCGATCTGCCGCGAGTTGCGTCTGTGCTGGTGGGATGATCCCACCAACGGCGACGCGATCCCCTCCTCGCAGCCGCTGGGAGCGACGTATCCGTTGCGATCGCGTATCCGGCATGATCTGATGCCGGCGTTGGCCCGGGTTTTCGGGCATGATCCGGCGCCGTTATTGTCCTCCGGGGCCCGCAGCGCCCGTCTCGACGCGGATTACCTGCATGCGCAGGCAGCCGATCTCGCCGCGCGGAGTCTTGTGGTGGATGACCGCGTCGCCCATCTCGACGCCGCCCGGCTGGCATCATCCCATCCCGCGCTGCGCAGACGTGTGATTGTCGCGGCGCTGAGGTCACTTGACGTGCCGGTCGCCACCAAACACGTCGAGGCGATCGACCGCCTCATTGCGGATTGGCACGGGCAGGGGGATGTCCATCTTCCCAGCGACTGCTCGGCAAGTCGTCAGGGTCAAGTCATTGAAGTGTGCAAAGATAGGCCCCATGCGAATCGCTGACGTACAAGATGACATTGACCATGAGCTGGTTTCCAAGGAACAGATCGACCAACGTATCCGGCAAATCGCCGATCAGGTGAGCAAGGACTATCGGGACAAGAACCTGCTGCTTGTCGCGGTGCTCAAAGGGGCGGTGAATACGCTGGTCGAGTTTTCCCAGGCACTGTCCATACCGGTCGAGATGGATTTCATGAGCCTGTCCAGCTATGGTTCCGGCACAACATCATCCGGCACCATCACGGTGAGGCAGGATCTGTCCACCGATGTTCGCGGACGGCACATTCTCATTACCGAGGATATCGTTGATTCAGGCCGGACCCTCGCATGGCTCGTCGAGGAACTCAAACGTCGCGGGGCGGCATCGGTTGAGGTCTTCGCCCTGCTGGAGAAGCCGGCTCGGCGAGAGGTGGACGTTGACGTGAAATATCGGGGATTCAATATTCCGGACGAATTCGTGGTCGGTTTCGGCCTCGACTTTGACGAACGATATCGCAACCTCGAATCCATTGCGGTTCTTAAGCCGCGTGTATACCAAGGAGATGAGGCATGAGCTATCCGCAGGGGCCGCAGCGGCCCAATAGCAACAATCGGCCCAATAACGGCAATCCGTTCGCCGGCAGGGGTAACGGGGGCAATAATGGCAACGGAGGCAAACGTCCGCTGTGGCAGTCTCCGTGGCTGTGGGTGGCGGTGGTCGTGCTGCTTGCCATGAGCGCATTCTCGATGTTCTCGATCGGCGGCACCCAAACCATCGACACCAAGGATGGCCTGACCCTGATCCAGAACGGTCAGGCCACATACGCGCAGATCACCGACAATGCGCAGAAGGTCCGCCTGGAGCTGAAAAGCGACTTCACCAAAACGGATCCCGATACCAAGCGCGTGAAGAACTACGGCAAGGACGTCCAGTTCTACTACACCTTCGCCCAGGGGCAGCAGATCTCGCAGGCCGTTCAGCAGGCCAATCTTTCCAAGGGTTGGACCTCGAACATGCAGCAGACCAGCATGTTGAGCTACCTGTTCAGCTCGATGCTGCCGATCCTTATCTTCTTCGGCCTGTTCTGGTTCCTGATGTCGCGCATGCAGGGCGCGTCCGGCATGTTCGGCATGGGGGGCAAGAAGAACAACGGCAAGCTGCTTGACGGCCAGACCCCGAAGACGAAGTTCAAGGACGTGGCCGGCGAGGACGAGGCGCTTGCCGAGGTCGAGGAGATCAAGGACTTCCTGCAGAATCCCGCCAGATACAAGGCGCTGGGCGCGCGCATCCCGCGCGGCGTCCTGCTGTACGGCCCTCCCGGCACCGGTAAGACCCTGCTGGCGCGCGCCATCGCCGGCGAGGCTGGCGTGCCGTTCTACTCGATGGCGGGCTCCGACTTCGTCGAAATGTTCGTCGGCCTTGGCGCCTCCCGCGTCCGTGACCTGTTCGACGAGGCGAAGAAGAACGCCCCGGCCATCATCTTCATCGACGAGATCGACGCCGTGGGCCGCAAGCGCGGGTCCGGCATGGGCGGCGGCCATGATGAGCGCGAGCAGACGCTGAACCAGCTGCTTGTCGAAATGGACGGTTTCGACAACGACACCAACCTCATCATCATCGCCGCGACGAACCGTCCCGATGTGCTCGATCCGGCCCTGCTGCGTCCGGGCCGTTTCGACCGTCAGGTGGGCGTGGCCGCTCCCGACCTTGAAGGTCGTGAGGCGATTCTCAAGGTGCACGCCAAGGGCAAGCCGTTCGTGCCGGATGTCGATCTGCACACGGTTGCCGTGCGCACCCCGGGCTTTACCGGCGCCGACCTGGCCAATGTACTGAACGAGGCCGCTCTGCTGTGCGCCCGTTCCGGCGCCCAGCTGATCGACAACCGGGCCATCGACGAGGCAATCGACCGTGTGATGAGCGGTCCCCGCAAGAAGTCCAAGGGCATGGCGCTCGAGGAGCTGCGCAACACCGCGTATCACGAGGGTGGCCATGCCTTGGTCGCCGCGGCGCTGCACAACACCGATCCGGTGACCAAGGTCACGATCCTTCCGCGAGGCCGCGCGCTTGGCTACACCGCGGTGATGCCCACCGAGGATCGCTATTCGGAGTCCCGCAACGCGCTGCTTGATCAGATGGCTTACGCGATGGGTGGCCGCACCGCCGAGGAAGTGGTGTTCCATGACCCGACCACCGGCGCTTCGAACGATATTGAGAAGGCCACCAAGATCGCCCGCACGATGGTGACCCAGTACGGTTTCTCCGCGCAGCTCGGGGCGATCAAGTACGGTGACGAGGATGACCAGACCACGGTGATGGATGGTCTGCAGCCGCGTCAGTATTCCGATCGCACCGCCGAAATCATCGATGACGAGGTCCGTCAGCTGGTGGAAACCGCCCATACCGAGGCATGGACGATCATCAACGAGAATCGCGATGTGCTCGATGAGCTGGTGCGCCAGCTACTGATCAAGCAGACGCTGAACGAGAAGGAGCTCGGCGTCATCTTCGCCAACCTGAAGAAGGCCCCGGAGCGTTCCGTCTGGCTGTCGAACAGCAAGCGTCCCGATTCGGATCTGCCGCCTGTGCCGATTCCGGAGGATCTGAAGCGTTCCGTCGGCATGAAACCCGGCGAATGATTCGCGGATGGGCGAGAGCGATTCATCGTTGAACTGACCATATGGGATAGGGGTTGTCACGCAGCGGCGGCCCCTATCTGCATATCGCGTGTGTGATTCCGACAGACTGATAGGGGGAATGGCAACAATGACGAACGACATTACGGCGCGGGTGGCGTTAACCGCACCTGCTGAACTGATTGCCGCTTTTCGCGGCGGCGTGCGTGTGGATGTGATCGTGCATGCGGCGGATGGCGGCGTGACGCAGCTGGCCGATGTGACGTCGGTTTCATTGAACGGCGATGATGGCGTGCTGGCGCCCGCTGTGGATTCGGCGGTGCCGGGCTCTTCGGAGACGTCGGCGTCTTCGTCCGAGCAACCGGGGCGGATTGCCCGCCGTGCCGTGATATCCCTCGAGTCCACGTCTTCTGAGGCCGAAACCCTGTTTCGCTCGGCCATCGCCTCCATTGACGGCATTCCCGGGAACCAGGTGGAAGGCATTTCCCCTTTGTACAACGTGACCAACTATGACGGTCCGGATGCCATGGCCGCGGTGATCCAGATCACGTCAAGGCTCGGCGCCAGGCATCTGATAGCCGCGCTGGGCACGGTCGAAGCCTCGTTGGCTGATCAGGTGGATCTTGATCTGGTCGATATGGACGGCGTGACCAGTGACGAACCGGATTGCCGTGTTCCGTGGCCTTCGGCCTCGCATCGCGCTGCGGTGCTGGCGCCTTGGCTTGACATGGATTCCGATGCTCGGCTTGGCAAGGATCCGGTATCGTTTCTGCTGGCCATGGCCCCTGACGCGGATCGGGCCGGATTGCTGTCCGCCAATTGGATCCTTGGCGGATTGGAGGGGAATGCATGAGTGCTCGTCGCACACCGTGGTGGCAATATGCCGCGGCCGTCGCCCTGGGATTGGCAGCCGGGGCCCTGCTGGTCAAAATCACCGAGAAAAGTGATCTGGCATTGATCGGCGCGCCCTGGATCGTGCCGATTGCGTTGGGCATTATCGGCATTGCCGTGTTTGTGCTGGCCTATCAGGTTCACCTGTACATCAAGGGAAAACGCAAATATCTCAATCCCGCGGTTTCGATCTACGCATTGGTGCTCTCCAAGGCGTTGGGATTGGCCTCGGCCGCATTGCTCGGCTGGTATGGCGGGCAGATGCTGGCCAGCATTTGCCATGCGGATGCGCCCTTCTACTCCGAGGCGATCGTCGAATGCGCGGTCAGCGCCGTGGTATGTCTGATTGATATGATCATCGGCATGGTGGGGGAGCGATTCTGCCAGTTGCCGCCCAATGAGGGGCCGGAACATCCGAAAACGAAAGCCGCCGAAGCGGCGCGACAGGCCGTCGCCTGACCCACTTTGACGGCTTGTCGTCCCACCGCCGACTGCTATTTCGTCGGATTCGGCACCCGGACCATGGCCTCCTGCGCCATGGCAGCGACGAGCTCGCCGTCCTGCGAATAGACCTTTGCGTTGGCCAAACCGCGCCCGTGTGCTGCGGTCGGCGTGTCCTGCACATACAGATGCCATTGGCTCACGTCGATATCGCGGTACCACCACATGGAGTGGTCGATGGTGGCATATGAGATGCCGGGGGTCATAAAGCTCAATCCCGCGCGCCGCACAATAGGCTCCATCATGATCTGATCGCAGCCCAGTGCCAGTATCGCACGGTGCATGGTTTGCGACACGTCCAGCGAGCCGTCGGTGCGCATCCACACCATTTGCTTGCCGGAATGGCTGGTGGCGGTGTTGTCCGAGCCGAGCATCACCGTCGAAGTGACGTGGCGAATGTCGAACGGCGATTTCTTGGCATAGTAGTTGGCGAACGGGGATTTGTCCGCATATGGCTGCATCAGTTCCCTGGCGCTGGTCAGACTTTCCGGATCCGGCACGTCAGTCGGCATGGGATCGGCATATTCCACGCCGTTCTGGCCCTTTTTCTGGAAACTTGCGATGGCTGTGAGAATCGGTCCCTCCGCCTGCGTGACGTTGACTCGACGGGAGGAGAAGGAACGGCCGTCCCGCAGCAGTTCGACGTCGAACAGCACGTCCTGGCGGATGTCCCCGGCGGAGATGAAGTAGCCGTGGATCGAATCGGGCAGTCGTCCCTCGGGTACGGTTTTGGCCGCCGCTATGACGCTTTGTGCGATGACCTGGCCGCCGTAGACGCGGCCGGTGGGGAAGTACAGGCTCTCGCCATTGATGTATGTGTGGCTGCGATACCGCGATGGTTCGCCGAGCTCCAGCACATGCACCAGATGCTCCAACGGGGTGGTGGGCTTGGCCTGTGTCATGAGCATGTCCTCGATTCTTGCGTTCAATTGTCGATTCAGTTGTCGAAGTCTGCGACGGTTCTTCACCGTACCGTCGCCTACGGTACTACGTAATGGTGAACGATACGTTAGATTCCGTAATGAACCATTCATGCGTGACGGGGCGTCCCGCCAAACCACGGGATCCGTGCGTTCGGGTGCTGATCTGGATGCCATCAGCATCAGAGGGAACGACACCGACTGGGTCGCTCCCTCTGATATCGCGCTACTGTGGCGAGCCGATGCTCAGCGGGTCAGCTTGCGGTGCAGGCGGTGCGGTCGTGCCGCATCCTCGCCGAGGCGCGCCACGCGGTTCTCCTGGTACGCCTGGAAGTTGCCTTCGAACCAGTACCAGTTGGCCGGGTTCTCGTCGGTGCCCTCCCATGCGAGGATATGCGTGGCGACGCGGTCGAGGAACCAGCGGTCGTGGGAGATCACCACGGCGCATCCGGGGAATCCGAGCAGTGCGTTTTCCAGCGATTCCAAGGTCTCGACATCGAGGTCGTTGGTCGGTTCGTCGAGCAGCAGCAGGTTGCCGCCCTGCTTCAGTGTCAGGGCCAGGTTCAGACGGTTGCGCTCGCCGCCGGAGAGCACGCCGACGAGCTTCTGCTGGTCAGAGCCCTTGAAGCCGAAGGACGCCACATAGGCGCGCGTCGGCACCTCGACGCCGGCAACCTCGATGAAGTCAAGACCGCCGGAGACGGCCTCCCACAGGTTCTTGTCCGGGTCAAGGCCGGCGCGGTTCTGGTCCACGTAGCTGATCTTCACGGTGTCGCCGATCTTGAGTGAACCGGAGGTCAGCGGCTCGAGGCCGACGATGGTTTTGAACAGCGTGGACTTGCCCACGCCGTTCGGTCCGATCACGCCGACGATGCCGTTGCGGGGCAGGGTGAAGCTCAGATCGTCGATGAGCACGCGGTCGCCGAACGCCTTGTGGATGTGCTCGGCCTCCAGCACGGTGGAGCCCAGGCGCGGGCCGGCCGGAATCTGGATTTCGGAGAAGTCGAGCTTCTTGTTGTTGCGCGCCTCCTGCTCCATCTGGTCGTAACGCTCCAGACGGGCCTTGTTCTTGGCCTGGCGGGCCTTCGGGGAGGAACGCACCCAGTCGAGTTCGTTCTTCAGGCGTTTGGCGAGCTTGGCGTCCTTGGCGCCTTGGATCTCCATACGCTTGGCCTTGGTCTCCAGGTATGTGGAGTAGTTGCCCTTGTACGGGTACAGGTGGCCGCGGTCCACCTCGCAGATCCATTCGGCCACGTTGTCCATGAAGTAACGATCATGGGTGACGGCGATGACGGCGCCCTTGTACTGGTGCAGGAACTGTTCCAGCCACAGGATGGACTCGGCGTCGAGGTGGTTGGTGGGCTCGTCGAGCAGCAGCAGGTCGGGAGCCTCAAGCAGCAGCTTGCACAGTGCCACACGTCGGCGTTCGCCGCCGGAGCACACGGAAACCGGGGTGTCCGGATCCGGGCACTGCAGGGCGTCCATGGCCTGCTCGAGCTGGGAGTCGAGGTCCCAGCCGTTGGCCGCGTCGATCTCGTTCTGGAGCTTGCCCATCTCTTCCATCAGCGCGTCGAAATCGGCGTCCGGATTGGCCATCTCCTCGCCGATCCGGTTGAAACGCTCCACCTTCGCGGCGATTGGCCCGAATGCCAGTTTGATGTTCTCTCCGACGGTTTTGGTATCGTCCAGCGGCGGTTCCTGCTGCAGGATGCCGACGGTGTAGCCGGGGGTCAGGGTGGCTTCGCCGTTGGAGACGGTGTCGAGGCCGGCCATGATTTTCAGCAGCGTGGACTTGCCCATGCCGTTCGGGCCGACGACGCCGATCTTCGCGCCCGGCAGAAAGCTCAGGGTCACGTCATCGAGGATCACGCGGTCGCCAAAAGCCTTGCGCGCCTTGATCATCTGGTAAATGAATTCAGCCATAGAAGTGTCTTATCCTGTCTTATCGTTGCAATTCCAACGTTTTGCGGGACTTGGATTCCGTGATGACGCAAATTGAAATGACACAACCGTTTTCGGGGTGTCCCGGGCGGCTCGTTGCGTGTCGTTCGCTGTTGTGGTTGTCCCGTGTCATCGCCGGCGCCTTGGCCCTACGCAAAAGCACCTTGTGGATTATCCCATATCCCGTCGTCATGCCGCAACAGTGCAATGGTGCGGTGCTGGTGTCGGGGCGAGGCAAGATTCTCGGGCAACAAGGGCGTCAATGGGTCGGTATTGCTCCGTGCGTGGCGGTTCTTGTCAGTGGCTCCGCTGGGCTTCGCGTTCGTTTGCGTGCGTTCTGCGCATATGGTTCGCGTATACGATCAGGGCCAGCTGTCCGAGCAGCGTTATGGCGATGATGACGAGGGCCGTCCACTTGTTGCCGGCATAGAAATCGAATACGTCCGGCTCGTATCCGTCGACCGTCGATGTGAAGACGATGAACGAGGCCGCGTACAGTGCCAGCGGGACGAAATGCAATCCGACCGGAATCCAAGTCGTCAGCTGGGGCATCCGGACGTTTGCCGCGAAAAAGGGGCTGCGAATGGCGGTGATGCTGAGGTCAAGAGTGCAGGCCAACAGACCGAGCGTGAACAACGCGGCCGGGATGGCCGAAATCCACTGTTCCATCAGAATCCATTTCCTTCGAGATCGTTTGGTCAAACACGGTCAAGTCATATGCCTATTTCGACTCCGGCCGCTCGGGCAACAATGCATTGCAAAGCGCTCGTATAATGCCGAATTCATGTCAATTCCATCTCAGTTCAGGGTGGGTGTCAATACGTTCCATCAAACATGCACAGATGGGAGGCGTCGGGCCTTGTTCTCACAAGCGGGCCTTGTTCTCACGAGGCTGTCGTCGTTGCGGTGACTTGTGCCGCGGCGCTCGTCGTCCGGGAACGATGCCACGGTCCGTGAGTCTCTCCTTGAAGCGTGAGGGGTATTGACAACTATCTAGGTAGATAATATACTTAGATACATGAGTGATAATCGTAGCGATGGCGGCAGGGTTTCCTCGCCTAAGCCTCGTTGGCCGGCTTTGTGGGTCAGGGCGGCATTACGCACTGCCGTGTTGCAGACGCTGGAGCCGGGACCGTTGCATGGTTACGGCATCGCGCTGGCATTGAGCGATGCGGGGTTCGGCAGGCCCAAGGGCGGTTCCCTGTACCCGATCCTCGAGGAACTGGTGGCGGACGGATGCATGGTCGCGTCATGGCGGGAAGGCGACGGCGGTCCAGGCCGCAAGGTGTACGAACTGACCGAAGCGGGTACCGATCGTCTCGGCCATGAGCGGGAACAGTGGAATGCGCTGGCTGCGGCGTTGAACGCCGGGGCGGCGATGGGAAGACGAAACGCTGGTTCGCTGGAATCAGCGGGATCGGAGGAATGATGACCGAACGTGATGATGACGATACTCTGGCCGGCATGGACGACCGCTTCCAGCGGGTGCGTGGCCGCAGGGACGATGTTCGTTGGTCCGATCGTGCGGCGCTGCGCCTGATGGACGAGGACGTGGATGCGGCCCATGCGCGTTCGGCGTTCCGCGAAGCGCTGGCTGTGCTGGGGGAGTCTGGGGAATCCGCCGATGAATTGCTCGGCGAGCCGCAGGACTGGGCGGATGCTTGGATCGAACGGTGGCGCGAGGACGGTGAGGGCGCGTTTGAACCACAGGCCCTCACGGTACGCGACGTGGCGGTGTATGGCCTTGTTTCGGCGGTGTTGTTCTCGGTACTGATGGCGCTGGGCGGATTGTCCGGCGCGTCGTACTCGCCGATGGTCGCGCTGGCGCCGTTGCTGATGTCCATCGCGGCCGTCGGCGTGGTGCCGGTTTGGCGATATGGTCTTCGCAGATTCTCCCGTGCCATGGCGTTGCTGCTTGTGTCGCTCTGGGCGATCGTCGGGGTGGCCGTGGTCGTGGGGTACGCCTGGTTGACGGATTCGATGGATCTGCCCCAACTGCCCTCGTGGATGGTCATGGTGCCGGCCACGGTTGCGTATGCACTGCTGATCTGGCTCGTCTCGCGCTATTGGAAGCCGGCGTCGACCCGTCGCTCCGATACGGATGGACTCCCTGCGGACGATGCCGTGTGGCTGGCTGAACTGGCCGGAGCGTTACGGCTGCGCGGGGACATGTCGGAGAGCCGGATCCGGCGCGTCGTGGACGACGCGCGGCAATGGGCCCGGGAATCAGGCTCCGGTCTCGAAGACGAGTTCGGATCGGCACAGGCGTATGCCGCAAGTTTTAAACCTTCGTCGTTGCGCGAATTGCGTGCCGTGTGGTTCTGGCTTGCTGTCGTTCTTCTTGAAGCTCTCTACACGGTCGTCACTTGGCTTGGCTATGCGGGGCACGGCGAATATTCCAAGGGGATTGCCTCGACGATGCTGGCGACGGGCTTGGCATGTTTGGTGGGTTCCCTGGTTTCCTGGTGGCGCAACCGCCAGCGTTGCCGCGCCAGCCGATGAAGATCAGAGCCATACCTGTGATTCGGGCGGTACCTCGCCGAGGGCGTTGACGGCGTGTATTGTGGCGTCGTGGCTTAGCGTGCCGGTCAAGAGTGATTTGTGTGAAAGTTTGCGACGCGCATGGCAGGCATCGGGACGGGCGCAATCGGACCTATGGCGAATGCCCGTGCATACAATAGTGATGGCAAGGAGGTTGTCATGCGCATCTTCGATTACTACGAGACCGGTGACGGTGTAAAGGTCACGCATTCCGACATGACGCCTGAACATAATGTTTTGGTGTTCTTCGACAAGGGGAGCCAGCACCTTGAAGTCACCCTTCCGGAGGGACGCATCGTCGAGAACAAGGGGTTCAGTAATAGCCAGGCGGCGGCATTCCTCATCAGCACGGTCCGCGGCATGAAATCCATTATGGACTATGCGCAACGTGGAGGGGTCGACCATGCCTGGGCTTTATAGAATCAGCGGATTCCTCGTTTACTTCTGGGCTAATGAAAGCGGCGAGCCCATTCACGTGCATGTGGCGCGTGGCAAGCAATCGCCTTCGTCGGCAAAATTCTGGATTCTCGAAAACGGCGATGTTCGACTGGAGAAGTCATCTCCGGACATGTCTTCTAAAGAGGAACGAGGCATCGTGGATTTTCTTCGTTCGGTCGCGCCGGACATAGTCGTGGCATGGCAGGAGGTGTTTGGCTATGTCCGCTTCCACGACTGAGTCGACGTTGCGCGCATGTGGTCGTGTCGGTGGTTTCGATGTGTACTACAATCCCCTCAATCGTCGTATGATCTGCGAACGCGAATCCGACCTTGCCGCCGCATTGTTCGATTTCCCGTCCTGCACGCTGGTTCACAACTGGGGGGTCAGTGAGCAAGTGCTGTCGCAGTTACGTCGCTGGCTGCAATCTGAAGCGCAGCTGCGTATGTCAAATGAATGACGCAACCGATATGACACAGGGCTGACGCAGATGACGGAGATACGGCTTTCGTTGGTGCCGCTCATCGCTATCTCCTTCGTTCTTGGTTCGTCGAACATACTTGAGTTGTGTGAATCGCGGATAACGCCCGTCTTCTTG
>DBKS01000006.1:0-681 GCA_002298605.1 Bifidobacterium sp. UBA744
CATGTCCGCATCCATCGCAAATCTGTTTACCTGGAAGCTTCACGGCGACGGCAAAACCCTGGCGCCCGGGGAGGTCGTGGAGCCTGACGAGCGTCTGACGTGGGGACGCACCGCCGGCATCGGCGCGCAGCATGTCATCGCCATGTTCGGCGCGACGTTCCTTGTGCCGATCCTGACGCATTTCGATCCGTCCACCACGCTGTTCTTCACAGCCATGTCGACGATGCTGTTCCTGCTGATCAACAGGAACGTGCTGCCGAGCTATCTCGGCTCGTCATTCGGCTTCATCGCGCCGGTCACCGCCGTGGCTTCGGCCAACAAGGGCGTCGCCGTGGCCAGCTTCGGCATCATGGCCACCGGCGTCCTGCTGGCCCTGGTCGGCGTGGCGGTGCATTACGCCGGCGCCAGATGGATCGACGTCATCATGCCGCCGGTGGTCAACGGCGCCATCGTCGCCATCATCGGCTTCAATCTGGCTCCCAGCGTGTGGAGCAATTTCCAGGCCGCGCCCGACACCGCCGTCGTCACCCTGGTCGCCGTGCTGCTGGTCGCGGTCCTGTTCAGGGGACTGCTGGGGCGTCTCAATATCCTGATCGGCGTGATCATCGGCTATGCCTACGCGTGCGTGCGCGGCCAGGTCGATTTCTCGGCCATCGGCAAGGCCGCGTGGGTCGGCCTGCC